>DASQCE010000097.1:0-6757 GCA_035634855.1 Mycobacterium sp. | reverse complement strand
CGCACCGGACAGGGTGAAGAAGCTCGCGACCAGCCCGGGGAACTCCGCGCGTTCGACCGAGGACCGCGGGACGGCGGGGTCAGACATGGTTCGTCCGAGCGAGCACTTCTTGGCCGTCAACCGGGACGCCCCGCACCATCGTTGCCCTCCTAACTATCGGGTTCTGTCGTTCGTCGTCGATCAGGGCCATGTCAGGATGGCGCGAGCGCCATCGTTCCCAGCTGTCCGTTTCGGCGTCCCTCACACAGAACTCGGTGGCGAGTTGGCGTAACAAGCTGCGACACGCCACCGACAGTGTGCCGGCGGCCAGCGTCAATTCGCTGCCCAGAACTCCTACGGTGAGTTCGATCGCCGCCGCGACGCGGCCACCGCCGTAGAAGATCGGCATCGCGATCGCCGCTCTGCCGCACTCGATTTCGTTCCGCGATGTCGCGATCCGCGTCAACCTGATGACCGAATATCTTTGGCGAAAGACGTCGGGCGAGGTGATGGCATGCGATATGAAACGCCCGCACCCGGCCGCGATGGTATTCGGGCGCCCGCAGCCGGGTAGGAGGCCCTGTTGGCGGCATGACCGCCGGGCGACTGAGGCGATGCCGCGGTGCTCCGTACGCCAATCCGGTGGCGTCGTCTGCCGTCGAAGGCAGATCTCATTCCCCCGTGTCATCGACCCGATGCTCAGCCATAGGACTCTTCGATGGGGCGCATCGCCTCAACGAGGTCGGTGAGGGTGGGCATGCCAGCGAAACCGTCGTCGTAATTCGCGGCGACTTCAGCGACGAAGATCGGGTAGAGGGCGTCGCTGTCGACGTCGACTGTCTCGTGGACGGGGTTCTGGCCGGGTGCACTGAGTTCAACTCCGCCGGAGGTGTCGACGGCGAGGTGCCCGCCGGCGCCGACGGCGGTGTAGTTGACGTATCGCTTGACCGGGGCGACCGGGAAGGTCCAGCCGATCTCGACCGTGGCGGTCGTTCCATCGGCGGTTTCCAGCGTTAGTACGCCGTAGTCCTCGGTGTCGGCGCCCTCGGGATACTGGCGCACCGACCGGGCTTCCGTAATCTGCTGGCCGGTGAGGTGGCGGAGCATGTCGGTGAAATGGACGCCGAGCAGGTACAGGCATCCGCCGCCGGATAGCGAGCGGTCTAGGACCCAACTGCAGCCGGCGTCGATGTACCGCGAGGGCGGGCCGGCGACGAAGCTGAACCGCGCGTGCCGCAGATCCCCGATGCGACCGAACAGGTCCGGCAGCGGACCGTAGCGCTGCACGAGCGCGACCGTAGCCGGTACGCCCGCTGCGTCAGCCTCGTCGCCGACCGCGGCGAGGTCGGTGACCGCCGCGGCGCCCGGCTTTTCTAGGACGAAAGGGATGTGGGCGGTGATCAGTTTGCGGCAGATGTCTGGCATTTCGGCGTGTACGCCCAGGACGTAGGCGAGGTCGGGCTTGTCCGCGAGGCAGTCGGCCACGGTGTCGTGCGCCGTGGTGCCCAGCTCGGCAGCGGCCCGGTTGGCGGCGTCGGCGTCGGAGTCCCAGGCGCCGATGATCTGGTGATGTTTGGCCCAGGCGTCCCGGTACAGCGGTAGGTGCCAGTGCCCGGCGCCAAGAACGACGGTCCTCTGCATGTTGGTACTCCGATCTGGATGGGTCGCCTGAGTTCGACGAGGCGACGACCGTTGTCGGCGACCAGATCGGAGGCCACCGAGTTCAGTTTGATGCCGGCGTCTTCGAGGATCTTGGCGATGCGAGGTAGAGCTGGGCTGATTCCGTTAAGGCTGACGGTTCGACGGTAGGTTGTCGCCAATTACGGTGCAGATGGGGGCGGACTTCAGGGTGCAGGCCCCGCAGCGCCATGCCTGCGGATTGCACTCGGCATGGCCTCAGGGCCGATACCGGACAAATTCCTGGTCCGGCTGGCCGTCCTGCACCTGCTTTCCGGCGCTGCGGAGGCGCAGCCACTTATCTGCGTGGTTGACGACGAGCATTGGCTCGATCGCGCATCCGCCCAAGTGCTGGGCTTCGTGGCTCGACGATTGGTGGCGGACTCAGTTGGGATTGTCATAGCAGCCCGTATCCGGCCGGGATGAATACTGACGCACTATCGGGAACGTCCCTTGTAATATCGGGTCAGCCTCAACTTTCTTCGTCCTATGTGGTGAGCGAGTCCCAGGTGCCATTCTCCCGCTACCGGTCCATTCTCCGACTACCCGTCCCAGCGGCCGCGAAGCGCGTTGACATGTGGCATGGATCATACTTACGCTGAGGCGCCGACTTAGCGGTCTGATAACCGAAATAGTTGGCGCACTTGACATCGTGCAGGGACCTCCACGACGGGGCACGCACCGTTGGCCGTCTGCCGCCCCCACCAGAAGACTGAGTGATCACCATGCACCGAGATGGCGGGCGCCCGAGAAGGCTTCGCGTTTCCTCACTGGCAGCAGTCGCCAACCCGTCCTACACGCGGATCGATACATGGAACCTGCTTGACGACGCGTGCCATCACCTCGCGACGGCCCAGCGTGCGGGGCTGGACACCAAGCAGAAAGTGGCTCGGGTGAAGCGGCTGCTCGATCGCCTCGCCACCTACGAGCGGTATTGGCTGTACCCCGGCGCGGCGAATCTGGAGGCATACCGCGGCTACCTCGCCGATCTCGCGACCGAGCGACTCGCCGACGAGGTGTCGCTAGCGGTGCGCCTGCTCTCCGAATACGGCGATCGCGCCGCACTGTTCGACATGGCTGCACCGCTGGCCGACCAGGAGCTTGTGGCGCGGGCAAAACAGCAGCAGTTCTACACCGTCCTGCTCGCCGACGATTCCCCGTCCGCGGCTCCCGAAAGCCTGGCGGAGAGCCTGCGGGCGCTGCGTACACCGTCAGACGATGTGCAGTTCGAACTCCTTGTCGTCTCCAGCGTCGAGGACGCCATCAGCGCGGTCGCGCTGAATGGGGAGATCCAGGCGGCAATCATCCGCCATGACATACCGCTACGTTCGCGCGACCGACTTCCGTTGATGACGTCGCTGCTCGGCGCCAAGAGCCTGCCGGTCGGGACGGATCTCACGCACGACTGGCTCGAATGCGGCGAGTGGATCAGGGAGTTGCGCCCACACATCGATCTGTACTTGCTCATCGATGAATCGATCGCGGCGGTGACCGACGACGAGCCGGACATCTACGACCGCACCTTCTACCGGCTCAACGACGCCACCGATCTATACAGCACGCTGCTGGCGGGCATCCGAACCCGGTTTGCCACACCGTTCTTCGACGCGTTGCGCGCCTACGCTGCGGCGCCGGTCGGCCAGTTCCACGCCCTGCCCGTCGCGCGCGGTGCAAGCATCTTCAACTCGAAATCGCTACAGGACATGGGCGAGTTCTACGGTCGCAACATTTTCATGGCCGAGACGTCGTCCACCTCCGGCGGGCTGGACTCACTGCTCGACCCGCACGGCACGCTCAAGCAGGCGATGGACAAAGCCGCCAGCACCTGGTGCGCCCAGCAGACGTACTTCGTCACCAACGGAACATCCACCGCGAATAAGATCGTGGTGCAGTCACTGACCAGGCCGGGCGACATCGTCCTCATTGATCGCAACTGCCATAAGTCGCACCACTACGGCCTCGTGCTCGCCGGGGCGTACCCGATGTATCTCGACGCGTACCCGCTCGAGCCCTTCGCGATCTACGGCGCCGTGCCGCTGCGCACCATCAAGGAGGCGTTGCTCGACCTGGAGGCGGCAGGACAGCTGCACCGGGTACGCATGCTCCTGCTGACCAGTTGCACTTTCGACGGCATCGTCTACAACCCGCGCCGGGTGATGGAGGAAGTCCTGGCGATCAAGCCGGACATCTGCTTCCTCTGGGACGAGGCGTGGTACGCGTTCGCGACAGCGGTGCCGTGGTCGCGGCAGCGGACCGCCATGGTGGCCGCCGAACAGCTCGAAACGATGCTGTCCTCTCGCGACTACGCCGAGGAGTACCAGGAGTGGCGCGAATCGATGCGAGGAGTTGACCATTCACAATGGACCGAGCACCGGCTGCTGCCCGACCCTGAACGGGCGCGGGTCCGCGTGTACTCGACCCATTCCACCCACAAGTCGCTCTCGGCGCTGCGGCAGGCGTCGATGGTCCATGTCCGCGACCAGGACTTCGATACGAAGAGCCGCGACGCGTTCGCTGAGGCGTTCTTGACCCACACCTCGACGTCGCCGAACCAACAACTCCTCGCGTCGCTGGACCTGGCCCGCCGCCAGGTCGACATCGAGGGGTTCCAGCTGGTCCGATACGCGTACAACATGTCACTGGTCTTCCGACACCGTGTCCGCATCGATGGGTTGATCGGCAAGTGGTTCCGGATACTCGACGAGTCCGACCTGGTACCCGAAGAGTTCCGAGCTTCCGAGGTCAGCTCGTACCGTCAGGTGAGTCAGGGTGCCTTGGAAGGGTGGAACGAGGCATGGAGATCTGACGAGTTTGTGCTCGACCCGACGCGAGTAACGCTGTTCATCGGCAAGACCGGGATGAACGGTTACGACTTCCGCGAGAAGATCCTGATGGAGCGGTTCGGCATCCAGATCAATAAGACCTCGATCAACAGTGTGCTGTTGATCTTCACCATCGGCGTGACCTGGTCGAGCGTTCACTACCTGCTCGACGCGCTGCGCCGCGTTGCCGCCGACTTCGAGCGGACCGCGAGCACCGCCAGCAAGGACAACCGCGCGCTTCAACAGCGCCGTGTCGAGGAGATCACAAAAGACCTGCCGCCGCTGCCAGATTTCAGCGAGTTCGACAGCGCGTTCCGCCCCGACGGCGCAATCCCCGTCGGTGACATGCGGGCGGCTTTCTACGCCGGCTACGAAGAGTCAGACCGCGAGCACGTTCTGCTCGGCGCTGCGGCACGACGGCTCGCCGAAGGCAAGACCCTGGTGTCCACCGCGTTCGTCGTTCCCTATCCACCGGGCTTCCCGGTGCTGGTACCCGGCCAGGTGGTCTCGAAGGAGATCCTGTATTTCCTCGCTCAGCTTGACGTCAAGGAGATTCACGGATACAACCCCGACCTCGGGCTGTCGGTCTTCACCGATGCAGCGGTCGCACGCCTCGCATCGGCTCGGCATGCTGCCGATGCGGACACCGGTGTAATCGACCCGACCTCGGCGGCGGCATCGACGCCAGGCGGGTAGAAACAACGACCGTCGACGAGTGTCACGTACGGTGCAGACCGGCTTCGGCGAGACGTCGGGCTGCGATGGTACGGGTTCGTGAACGTGGCTTCGGGTCGGGTGATAGGCATCGTCGAGGTAGCTGATGATGCCGGACGCATGCGGAAGCAGACTCGGCTGAACTTCGATTCGACCGCTCATCCACCGGAGAGGCTTCGCGTCGGTATTCGGCTGTCGTCCGCTGGCTCCCCGGCGACGGTTTTGGTCGATGCGGTGTGGCGAATGAGGATTCCCATCACCCTCGGTGGTGGCCGACGAGACGGAGGTCAAAACTCGTTGTCCTCGTCGATGAACTCGGTCGGATCGTAGGCATCATCAGCTTCATCAACGGCGTCCGCCTCGTCGACGAAGGCCTCCGGGTGCCTGCACCCGATCAGCGACTGCAGCCCACCCGCCGCGACCATGCCCCGTGTTGACATCGACCTTGTTGTCCGAGTCGACAAGGGTCTCATAACTTTTGACTAGTACGGTCTCAAGAAACGTAATGGGGGCGTGATCGCGGTGTGGCTACAACCTCGACGAAGTGATATTGAGATTTCCTTCTTTGACAGCAGGAGAAATTGTGCGGCGCGGCGCCGGTAGCCGGCGGGGACGGAAACTTGTCATGATCGCCTTTCAGGCGCCGAACGGATCGTGATCACCGGCGTCAGGCCTCGGCGGCTTCCCCAAATTCAGCTCCGCCGCAGGAGTCAAACCGAACTCCTGCGTGTAGCGCAGCAGATCACGGCCGGCGACCTCAAGCGCCGTCAAAGACTTCTACAACCACAGACGCCGACACAACCTCGGCCGGATTGATGCCGCCGATCCAATACGAGAGACTCGCCGCAGACCAACCGGCCGCCGCGTAAGGGAAGCCTTCACGATTCGAGGGAAAGCCCAGTTCATGTCATGAGGCGCCGGGGATTGGCGAAAGCGTCTTCGATCTCGGGGACTGTGCTGTGTGCGGCGATGAGCGCTGTGAGGAGCACTCGGGCTTGTGCGGCTCGGAGGGTGTGAGCTGGGATCGCTCCGGCGGTCTGGAGGTCGTGTCCACCTCCACCTCCGCCGTACGAGGCGGTTAAAGGGCCCTCCGGCACTCGGCTTGAGACGACCACGACGACTCCGGCCTGGCATGCGCGTCGAACAGCGTCGACGACGGTCGGGTTGGTGTTGCCGGAGCCCAATGCCGTCAACACTATGCCGTGGGCGTGAGCCGATACGGACGCGTCGATGTGTGTTCCGTCGGCGCCGGGATAGAGAGCGACGACGTCAACTCGCGTGTCCGACAGCGTGTTCCATGGAAGCACGTGCCTCGTCACCGGATCGTCGTCAGGCCACCGACGGAAGGCGTCGAGCTCGCGGGTGTGCGCTTTGTATGTGCCGCGCGCAGGCAGTAGTGCGCCACCGAACGCGATCAGCACTCCGCGACGGCGGTTGGCAGGGTCGACTGCGGCAGTGAGCGCGGCGGTCAGGTTGCCCGGGCCATCGGGGTCTTGGTGATCGGCGGTTCGTTGGGCGCCGGTGAAGATGACAGGGCGGTCGTCGTCGTGATGGAGGTCCACGAG
>DASQCE010000096.1:0-9651 GCA_035634855.1 Mycobacterium sp. | reverse complement strand
GTCGACCTGCACACCGACCAGATCCAGGGCTTCTTCGACGGCCCGGTGGACCACATGCGGGCACAGAACCTGCTGTGCGGCTACATCGCGGAGAACTACGCAGATCACGACATGGTCGTCGTATCCCCCGACTCGGGTCGCGTGCGCGTCGCCGAGAAGTGGGCCGACGCGCTGGGCGGCGTGCCACTGGCCTTCATTCACAAGACCCGCGACCCGCTGATCCCCAACCAGGTGAAGTCCAACCGCGTCGTCGGCGACGTCAGGGGCAAGACCTGCATCCTCACCGACGACATGATCGACACCGGCGGCACGATCGCCGGCGCGGTCAAGCTCTTGCATGAAGACGGAGCTGGCGACGTCATCATCGCCGCGACGCACGGTGTGCTCTCGGATCCCGCGCCGCAACGGCTGGCCGAGTGCGGCGCCCGCGAGGTGATCGTCACCAACACGCTGCCGATCGGTGAGGACAAGCAGTTCCCACAGCTGACCGTCTTGTCCATCGCGCCGCTGCTAGCCAGCACCATCCGCGCGGTATTCGAAAACGGTTCTGTGACAGGCCTTTTCGACGGGTCGGCGTAGTGCCAAAGAGCGTCATCTACCACAATCCACGCTGCAGCACCTCACGCAAGACCCTGGACTTGTTGCGGGACAACGGCATCGAGCCGGAAGTCGTCCAGTACCTCAAGACGCCTCCGTCGCGCTCCGAGCTCGTCAAGATGATCAAAGACGCAGGCATTGACGTCCGCAAGGCCGTCCGCAAGCGGGAGGCGCTGTACGACGAGCTGAACCTCGCCGTGGCCAGCGACGACGAACTGCTCGACGCGATGGTCGAGCACCCGATTCTTATCGAGCGCCCGTTCGTCGTCACACCCAAGGGCACCCGGCTGGCCCGGCCGATCGACGCGGTTCGCGAGATTTTGTGACAGAGCTTTCTGCTCTTCGCCCAAGAGGCTCATCGCTGGCCCGCTGGGCGGTTGCCGTCGCGCTGGTGGTACTCGCCGCAACGGGCTGCGGCGCGGAAACGCCTGACTATGAATCGGTGTGGTCCACGTCGAGCACCCCGCCGCCTACCACCACCGGCGCGCCGGTGCCGATCGCCAAGTTCCTCGAAGACGCGCGCGTCAGCGGCGAATCCATCGCGCCCGACAAGCTCACGGATCTGACGGTGACGATGCCGCGGCCGAAGGGCTGGCAGAAGTACAGCAATCCGAACTTCGCGCCGGGTACGCAGTTGATCGCCAAGCGCGACTCCTACCCCACCGCGATGTTGGTCGTGTTGAAGCTGACCGGCGACTTCGACGTCAACGAGGCCATCAAGCACGGCTACGCCGACGCGGAACTGTCGCAGAACTTCAAGCGGCTCAACGCCTCCACCGACAACTGGCACGGTTTCCCGTCGTCGATGATCGAGGGCAGCTACGACCTCGACGGCCGCCGCATGCACAGCTACAACCGCATCGTCATACCGACGGGTGCGCCGCCGGCGAATCAGCGCTACCTCGTCCAGTTAACGGTGACGGGCTACGCGGAGAAGGCCGCCGAGGAGGCGCCCGACATCGAGGCGGTCATCGCAGGCTTCGACGTCAAGGTGCCGAACGTACCGCCGCGATGACCGCGAATCGGCGCATTAAGGTGAGCGTCATGACTGAGTGGACCGCGGCGGATCTGCCTTCGTTCTCCGGACGCACCGTGATCATCACCGGCGCCAACAGCGGCCTGGGACTGGTTACCGCACGCGAGCTCGCCCGTGCCGGGGCCAAGACGATCTTGGCGGTGCGCAACACCTCCAAGGGCGACGAAGCCGCCGCCACCATGACCGGCGACGTCGAGGTCCGAAAGCTCGACCTGCAGGACCTGGCGTCGGTGCGCGCCTTCGCCGACGGCGTCGACGGCGTCGACCTGCTGATCAACAACGCAGGCATCATGGCGGTGCCGTACGCGCAGACCGTCGACGGCTTCGAGAGCCAGATCGGCACCAACCACCTCGGCCACTTCGCGCTGACCAACCTGCTGCTGCCCAAGGTCGGCGAGCGGGTGGTGACGGTGTCGTCGCAGATGCATCTGTTCGGCTACGTGAGCCTCAAGGATCTGAACTGGAAGTCGCGGCCATATTCAGCTTGGTTGGCCTATGGGCAGTCGAAGCTGGCCAACCTGTTGTTCACCAAGGAGCTGCAGCGCCTCCTCGATGCCGCGGGTTCGAACGTGAAGGCGCACGCCGCACACCCCGGGTATTCCGCCACCAACCTGCAGTCGCACTCGTCGGGTTTGTTCGGCAAGGTCTTCCAGACCGGCAACTCGCTGGTGGCCACCGACGCCGACTTCGGCGCCCGCCAGACGCTCTACGCCGCCTCCCAGGACCTGCCGGGCGACAGCTTCATCGGCCCCCGGTTCGCCATGCGGGGGCCCACCGGACCCACGGGGTTTCGCAGCCCGCTTGCCCGCGACGCCAAGACGGCGACTGCGCTCTGGGAGCTATCGGAGCAGCTCACGGATACCAAATTCGCACTCTGAGGAGTTCATCGGATACCCTTGCTGCGCCCGATGTCGCCGCCAAGCGGCCCCGGGCGTCACGGCGAGGGTGGTTTCGGCCACCGTTATCGACGGGAGCCCGCATCTGAAAGTTGCGACCCTGGCCGTGCCCGAGAACATCGAACGGCGTACAGGAGCAACACAATGGCCAAGACCGACGCGCGCAGCGCCAACAAACTCACCGCTCAAGTCCGCACCCAGACCGGCAAGGGCGCCTCGCGGCGTGCCCGGCGTAATGGCAAGGTGCCCGCGGTGCTTTACGGCCACGGCGCCGACCCCCAGCACCTGGAGCTCGACGCCCACGACTTTGCGGCCGTGCTGCGCCACTCCGGCACCAATGCAGTGCTCACTCTCGACGTCGCGGGCAAGGAGCAGTTCGCGCTGACCAAGTCGCTCGAGATCCACCCGATCCGGCGCAACATCCAGCACGCCGACCTGCTCGTCGTGCGCCGCGGCGAGAAGGTCCACGTCGAGGTCAACGTCGTCGTGGAGGGCGAAGCCGCCCCAGACACGCTCGTCACCCAGGACAGCAACACCATCGAAATCGAGGCCGAGGCGCTGTCGATCCCCGATCAACTCACCGTCTCCGTTGAGGGCGCCGAGATCGGCACCCAGTTCAACGCGGGCGCGATCACGCTGCCGTCTGGCGTCACGCTGGTGTCGGATCCGGAGATGCTCGTGGTCAACGTCGTCGCTGCTCCGACTGCGGAGGAGATGGAAGGCGAGGCGGCCGGCGAGGAAGCCGAAGCTGCCGAGGGCGAGGAAGCCGCCGAGGGCGAGGGCGAGGCCGCCGAAGAGGCGCCCGCCGCGGAATCGGAGTAGTTCGGTATGGCCGAACCATCCCCCTGCCCTTCGGGGGGGTGGTGCCCCCAACTTGTGGTCGGCCTCGGCAACCCCGGGCCGCGATACGCCACGACTCGGCACAACCTCGGTTTCCTTGTCGCCGACATCCTTTCGGACCGCATCGGCTCGGGGTTCAAGGTGCACAAGAAGTCGGGTGCAGAAGTGGCGACGGGCCGACTCGGCGGCCGGTCTGTCGTTGTGGCCAAGCCGCGGTGCTACATGAACGAGTCGGGCCGCCAGGTTGGACCGCTGGCCAAGTTCTACTCGGTGCCGCCCGCTGACATCGTGGTGATCCACGACGAGCTCGACATCGACTTCGGCCGTATCCGGCTCAAGTTCGGCGGTGGCGTCGCAGGTCACAACGGGCTGCGCTCAGTGGGATCGGCGTTGGGCACGAACGACTTCCAGCGGGTGCGCATCGGAATCGGTCGCCCGCCCGGCCGCATGGAAGGTGCGTCGTTTGTGTTGAGCAACTTCACCGCCGCCGAATGGCGCGAGGTTCCCACGATCTGCGAGCAGGCGGCCGACGCCACCGAACTGCTTGTGGTACAAGGCCTTGAGCCTGCACAGAACACCGTGCACGCCTGGGGTTAGCCGCTGCTCATCCCTGGCTCTGGCCCGCCAGCCTGCTGATCGGCGCCTGGATGGTGACCCGGTCGGCGACGAACTGCGCTGCTTGCGCTGCTAATCCAGATTGGACGTAGGGGCTGTGGGCGGCGACGTCATCGCCGTTCGAGCACACGGGGTCTGCGCCGTTGCACAGGTCGAGCGTCTTGTAGCCGTACACCGGGCTCAGCGCGTTCAGCGGTCCGCCGAGCAGGCGAATGGACGGGTTGCAGAATACGGCCACCGCTGCGACATGGTCGGCGACGTTGGCAGGCATCGGTTGGGCGAAGCCGAGGGTCGGCTGGTCTGCCACGGTGATGATGTCGACCACGGCCGCGCCCTGTGTGTAACCGCCGAGGACAATCTTGGTGGCGGGGCAGGTGGTCGCCATGTTCTGGACGAAAGCTGGTCTAGGCGCTTCAGCGTCCCTGGATACCGCGGTCGACGACCTTCACTTGCTTGTGCGGGTAACGGCGTTCGGCGTGCTCCTTGGCGGCTGAATTCGGCAGCACGTAAAGCGTTTCTTTCTTCTCCTGCAGCGGCTTGAGCACCAGATCCATGAAGCCCTTGCGATCGTCGAGATAGGGCTCGATGACGTCCTCCCCGGCTGGGCACACCGCGAGGCAGTACGCCGCCTTGTAGTTCGCCTTGAACGACAGGCTCTGCCACATGGACGCGTTTTCGGAATCGGTGACACGCGACCGGAAGTCCTCAGCGTCGCTGGAATCGGCGATGGTCTGCGCCCAGTCGGTGAAACCGCCCATGAACTCGCGGTAGTTGTGCACCGAGCAGGCGACGAAGTCGAAGTCGCCGTCCTTCTTGATCGCCCCGACCGGACAGGCCGCGACGCACAGCTTGCACTCCAGACACGGCGAATAGTCCAGCGGCTCACCGTAACTGCTGAACGGTGCGGCGACCAGGACCGTGCCGAGCAGAATGAAGTTACCGAACTTCGGATGGATCACATTGCGGTGGATGCCCATCACGCCGAGGCCCGCGGCCACGGCGACCGGCTTGTGCGCCACCACCCAGATGCGGCCGGGATACCGGTCCATCTCCATGGGGAAGGACATCGACGGGTTGATCGCACGGTAGCCCGCGTCCTGCAGCGCGCGAGTGATCCGGTGAGCCGCCTCGTTCATGACCTCGCCGCTGCGGTGGAACTCTTGGTTCGCCACGCTGCGCGCGGTCGAGCGGACGTTGTCACGATTCATCTTGACGACCAGCGAGATGTAGCTCTGCACGCCCGGCAGGGCCCCGTCGACGTGCTCGCGTTCACCGGCCAGATCGGGGTTGTCGACGCTGGCGAAGGCGACGTCGTCGGCGCCGGCCTCAAGACACACTTGACGCAACCAGTCGGAGTCGATGACCCCGGGCTTTTCCGTCTTGCGCGACCGCACCTTGCGAACCGTCGGATGGTCGGCCAGCCGGGTCGGGATCTTCTCGATCGTCATGCTGAGTATAGTACAAGCTACTCAGCTAGCCGTAAAGAGAAGCCTGGCGTGCGTAAAGAAAGCGTTGAGAGCAGGCATTGAAGCCGTTTCTGCGGGTACACCCGAGGTATGCACGACATTCGAACGGGCTCCGGCCTGATTCACCGGGGATTGCGGCGGGTGCTCGACGGTGACCGCCGATGGGGGTCGATCGACATTCGCCCGGATCGCTTCGGGGTGACTCGCTACCGCCTGGTGGTGTTCCCGCCGGGCATCACCGACGCCGAGCGGCGCCGGGTCCGCGTGGCACGGGGCTGGCTGCTGTGGGGTGCCCTGGTGTGGGTCTTCTGCGAAATCTTGCTCAACCAAATGACCGGTCCGTGGACTGCTCTGGTCGCTTCGACCGGGATTTATCTCGGGCTTGGCCTGGTCGCTACGTCGATGGCAGGCGAACCGCGCAGACAGGTCAGGACGTTCGGCGTGACGGTGATGGCAGGTCACCACGATCCGGTGTCGTTAGCCCACCGCCACAAGCTGGAGGGCCTTGCGGGCGCGCTACTGGAGGCCGACGACCTGCTCGCGCGCGGCGAGATCTGGGCGACGACCCACGAGATGACATGGTGGCGGGTGTACGACCAGATGGGTCCCGCCTCCCCCGTCGTGCACGAATCCGGCACAGGCGCGTAGTGGCCGAACTCTTTCAGGTGCTGTCGCTCATGGCCGTGCCTGCCGTGATCCTGCTGACCGTCCGCTACGTCATCGCTCGGCAGAACCGGCTTGCCGGCGCGCCGACAAACGCTGCACCTGACCGTAGGCGTCGATCGGGCTGTGCAACGCCAACCCACCGTCGGCGAAGACCGTCTGCCCTGTGACCCAAGACATTTCGAGCACCGCGACGATGGCCCCGGCGACGTCATCGGCCTCGCCGAGCCGACCGAGCGCCGTGCGTTCGGTCAGGCCCTCGACCCAGCCCGGCAGTTGCTCGGGCTTGGCGAGCATCGGCGTGCGGGTGACGCCCGGGCCGACGGCGTTGACACGGATACCGTGCGCACCCCACTCGGCGGCCGCGACGCGCACCAGCATGTCGACGCCCGCCTTCGACACGCAATAGGAGCCCATATCGCGGTCGGCCAGCGTCCCGCTGATGCTGGACACGGCAACCATCGACCCACCAGAACCCGCATCGATCATCACCCGCGCGACGGCGCGCATGGTCAACCACGTCCCCGTCAGGTTGATATCGATGACCCGCCGCCAGTCGGCGGGGGTCTGATCCAGCAGCAGCCCCGATGCGCCGACGCCTGCGCAGGCGACGAGTCGGTCGGGTGTCCCGTGGCCCGCAACGGTCTGCTCGATCGCGGCCGACACCGATTCGGGATCGCTGATATCGCAATGGATATCGCCGTCCTTGATGTCCCACACCACGACGTCGGCGCCCACGGTGCGCAGCCGGTTGACGACCGCACTGCCGATCCCCGAAGCTCCGCCGGTGACGACGGCGGTCACGTCGGCGGCCCGATCAGCTCGACTCGCACACCGTCGGGCGCAGTGATCACCGCCATGGCGACCGTCTTGCCCTCCGGTGCGGGCATCTCGATGCGGCGGACTCCCTCGTCGAAGCCGAGTCCGGCCAGTACGGCCAGGGTGGCTTCAACGTCTCGCTGCAGCGAGAGCACAAAGAAACCGATGGCCGGCTCATCGGGCAGCGACGGAACGGCCGCGACGCTGATGACGTCCCGCTCCTCACGTCCGCGGTCGAATTGCACGAGTTCGACGAGGCCGGTGTCAGGTGCATTCGGATCGCCGAGAAAAATCGACCGCAGCCGATCGGTGCGCGCATTGAACAGCGTCGGCCAGTCACCGGTGAACGTGTGATCGAACAGTTCGGTGAAACCGAGGCCATCGCACCAGAACCCGCATGGACCGCTCGACGTCGGCGGTGAGGATCGCGGTGTGGTGGATTCCAGTCACGCGGGTGCTTCCTTCCGGTCGCCTGCCGGGGATAACCAGTCGAATTCGTCCAGTTCTACCCGTGCGAGCATTTCGGCGAAGGTGGTTCCGCTGTATGGGAACTGGGTGACGACTTTGCCGTTCGGATGGCGGTAGTAGTTGTTGCAGTTGGCAAGCCAGACGGTGTCCTGCATCGCCTGTTGGATGTCGGCGTTGTACCCGTCGTGGATCCCGCGTTTGATGTCGATTG
The DNA here is from genome assembly GCA_035634855.1 of Mycobacterium sp. Taxonomy (GTDB): domain Bacteria; phylum Actinomycetota; class Actinomycetes; order Mycobacteriales; family Mycobacteriaceae; genus Mycobacterium. The sequence continues at coordinate 2,040 of DASQCE010000096.1, read as the reverse complement.
CGCGCACGCGGTGCAGGGTCACCTTGTCCAGGGTGCGGCGGACGAATTCGGCCTGGGCCTCGAGAATGTAGATGATCGAAGTGACACCGTTGGTGTTGGGGCCATCCATCGTGAACAGGTTCGGGTAGCCCGGGACGACCGTGCCCAGATACGCCTCGGCGCCGTCGGCCCAATCGTCGCGCAACCGTCGGCCCCGGGCGCCGTAGACGTCGAGGCTGCGCAGGTAGTCGGCGGCATGGAAACCGGTTCCGTAGATGACGGTGTCGACCTCGTGTTCGGCCCCGTCTGCCGTGCGCAGACCTCGTTCGGTGAGCTCGACGATCGGTGATGTCTCCAGACGGACGTTGGGAAGGGCGAAGGTCGGGAACCAGGCGCGAGACTGCAACGGCCGCTTGCATCCGACGGGATAGGAGGGAGTCAGCTTGGCGCGCAGTTCGGGATCGGCCACCTTCCGCGTCAGGTACGAGCGGGCGACCTCGGTCAACTCCTTGGTCATCGCCGAATCGGCGCCGAAATTCGCCGACTCGTAGGCCTGGAATGCCGCGTCCCGCACCTTGAGAGCTTCGGCGGGATCACGCTCGAAGAGCTGTTGCTGGTCGGATGTGAAGGGTTCGTCATACCGTGGGCTCACCCAGATCGGGGTCCGCTGAAACACCGTCAGATGCGCCGTGTCCCGCGCGATCTCCGGCACGTACTGGATGGCGCTGGCGCCTGTTCCGATGGACGCGACCCGTTCACCCGCAGTCGATTTCGTGTGATCCCAGCTCGACGAGTGGAACCGGCGGCCGCGGAATCGCTCAGCGCCGGGAATGTCGGGGATGTTGGGGACATCGAGCATGCCCACCGCGGTGACGACGACGTGGAACTGTCGCGTGACACCGTCCTCGGTCTCGAGCTGCCAGCTGCGCTCGGTGTCCGACCACCGCAGGGTCGTGACGCGGGTGCACGTGACGAGGTGGCGGCCGAGGTGATTGTCGGCGGCGACCTTCTCCAGGTAGGCGAGGATCTCCGGCTGGTTGGCGAAGGTCTTGCTCCATCGCGGGTTCAGCGCGAACGAATAGGAGTAGAAGTGCGATGGCACATCGCATGCGGCGCCGGGATAGGTGTTGTTGCGCCAGGTGCCGCCAAACCCCTCACCGCGGTCGAAGATCGTGAAGTCGTATCCGCCATCGGCGAGCTGAATCCCCATAGCGATGCCGCCCGGGCCTGCGCCGATGACCGCGACCTTGGGTTTGGCACCCGCCATCTTTGCAATCATTACATATATAGCGTAATGCGTAACGGTGCTTTTTCGGCCGATCGTGCAGGACGGCCCGGCCCTAACCCCCGGTGCGGCGTGCATAGGCCCGCAGTGCGAACGGCGCGAAGACCGCCGTCAACGCCAGCGACCACAGAATGGTCGCGAGCACCGGATGGTGTAGCGGCAGCTGAGCGCTTTCCGGCGCGGGTCCACCGTTGCCCCATAGCTCCCGCATCGCCTGCGCCAGTGACGACACCGGATTCCACTCGGCCATCACCCGCAGCCAGTGTTGCATGGGCTCGGTGGGGGCAAACGTGTTGGCCAGGAACGTGATCGGGAACAGGACGGTGAACATCACGCCGTTGACCGCCTCGACAGATCGCATCACCGAGCCGATGAGAATGCCGAACCAGATCATGCTGAAGCCGAACAACAGGATCAGTGCGAACGCGAGCACCGCCTCGGCAACGCCCCCCCGGATCCGCCAGCCGATCGCCAACCCGGTCACCGCCATCACCACCACACCGATCGTGGAGTGCAACAGACTGGCCACACTACGGCCGATCAACACCGATGACCGGGAGATCGGCAGTGACCGGAATCGGTCGATGATGCCCTTTTCGACATCCGCGGTGATGCCCGACGCCACCACGAAGGCCGTGAAGACGATGGTCTGCGCCTGGATGCCCGGCAGCAGGAACTCCCGATAGGAGGCGCCGCCGCCGGTCGCGATCGAGGCGCCGAAGACGAACGCGAACAGCAGCACGAACATGATCGGCTGCACCGTGACGTCGCTGAGC
>DASQCE010000095.1:0-8099 GCA_035634855.1 Mycobacterium sp. | reverse complement strand
GGCGTCCCCGCATCGTGGACCTATATCGCCGAACAGGCGCCGTCGGAGGGCCGTGCCAAGCACGTGGGCACCGCCCAGCTTGCCTGGTCGATCGGCCCGTTGATCGGCTTCGCACTTGCGGCCGCGCTGGCTCCGATGGGTCTGCTCGGTTCTCGGCTGATCTTCCTACACCTGTTCGTCGTCGCCGCAGTGGTCTGGTGGGTCCGGCAGGGCCTGGAGGAGTCACAAATCTGGGCCGACGAGGCCAAGGTCGAGCCCACCGAAGTCGCTTCCGCGGTCGGCGTGCGTGGCCTACGTGGACTGTTCTCCCGCAAGGTCAACATCACTGCACTGCTGTTCCTCGGCGGAATCTACCTGTTCTGGAACACCGTGGCCGGCCAGGCCGGCATCTTCATGCCCCGCGTGTACGACACCGCGGGCCTGCACAGTGCGGTCGCCCAAGACCTGCTGCAGGTCCTGGTGTGGGGTTGCACCGTCGCAGCGACCTACTTCGGGTTCATGCGTTACGCCGACCGCATGTCGCAACGCCTGCTTTACTCCATCGGCGCGGCACTCGGCATCGCAGGATGGGCGGTCCTCGTTGCCTTCACCGACAGCGGCGTACCCACCATGCTGATCTTTGCGGTGCTGTGGGGCGTGTCAAGCGGCATTGGAGCGCAAGCCTTCTACAGCCTGTGGGCAAGTGAGATGTTCGCAACCCCGTACCGCGCCAGCGCCCAAGGCGTGATGTTCTGCGTGGTGCGCAGCTTCACTGGCCTGCTGAGCTACTTCTTCCCGACGCTACTCGCCATCACCGGACTGACCGGGGTCGGACTGCTGCTGATCGGCTTACTTACCGTCGCGCTCGTCATCGGCGCTGTCTGGGCGCCAAAGACTCAAGGAAAAACGCTGCGGCAGATCGAAATCGAGCGTTACGGCCAACCCATCGAATCCACCTCCGACCAGCCGAAGGCACTAGCATGACCAGCCTGTTGCTCGACAACCTCAAGATCGAACTGCCGTCGTGGGCGTTCGGCAACTCAGGCACCCGCTTCAAAGTGTTCGGGACACCGGGCACCCCGCGCACGATCGAGGAGAAGATCGCCGACGCCGCCACGGTGCACCGCTTCACAGGCCTGGCTCCGACGGTCGCCCTGCACATTCCGTGGGACAAAGTCGATGACTTCGCGGCACTCGGCAAGTACGCCGAGGATCACGGCGTACGGCTGGGCACCATCAACTCCAACACGTTTCAGGACGACGACTACAAGTTCGGCAGCCTGACGCACACGGACAAGGCGGTGCGCCAGAAGGCAATCGACCATCACCTCGAGTGCATCGACATCATGGGTGCAACGGGATCGCGCGACCTGAAGATCTGGCTCGCCGATGGCACCAACTATCCAGGCCAGGGTGACATCCGTGGTCGCCAGGACCGCCTGGCGGAATCGCTGGCCACGATCTACCAACACGTCGGCGAGGGCCAGCGACTGGTGCTCGAGTACAAGTTCTTCGAACCCGCCATGTACATGACCGATGTGCCCGACTGGGGGACGTCCTACGCACAGGTCGCCGCCCTCGGTGAACGCGCGGCTGTTTGTCTGGACACCGGCCACCACGCACCGGGCACCAACATCGAGTTCATCGTCGCCCAGCTGTTGCGGCTGGGAAAGCTGGGGTCGTTCGACTTCAACTCGCGGTTCTACGCCGACGACGACCTCATCGTCGGCGCGGCCGACCCGTTCCAGCTGTTCCGCATCATGTTCGAGGTGATCCGCGGCGGCGGCCTGGACGACGCGTCGGATGTCGCACTGATGCTCGATCAGTGCCACAACGTCGAAGCCAAGATTCCGGGCCAGATCCGCTCGGTGCTCAATGTGCAAGAGATGACCGCCCGCGCACTGCAAGTCGACACCGACGCACTCACCGTCGCTCAGGAAACGGGCGACGTGCTGGGCGCAAACGGAATTCTCATGGACGCCTTCTACACCGACATCCGCCCCGCGCTCGCGCAATGGCGCACCGAGCGCGGCCTGCCGGCCGACCCGATGGCCGAATTCGCAGCGTCGGGTTATCAGGACAAAGTCAACGCCGAACGAGTCGGCGGCACACAATCATCGTGGGGAGCATGACAATCATGACCAATCCAACCGTCAACGAACTGATCACCCGGTCAAACCGCCTGGGATCCGATCCGAAGAACACCAACTACGCCGGAGGGAACACCTCTGCCAAAGGCGCCGAAACCGATCCCGTCACGGGCGAGCCCGTTGAATTGTTGTGGGTGAAGGGATCCGGCGGCGATCTCGGCACGCTGACCGAAAACGGACTGGCCGTACTGCGGCTGGACAGGATGCGGGCGCTGGTCGACGTCTACCCCGGCGTGGAGCGCGAAGACGAGATGGTCGCCGCGTTCGACTACTGCCTGCACGGCCGTGGCGGCGCAGCACCATCGATCGACACCGCGATGCACGGCCTTGTCGACGCCGCGCACGTCGATCACCTCCATCCCGATTCCGGAATCGCGCTGGCCACCGCGGCCGATGGCGAGGCACTGACCAAGCAGATCTTCGGCGATCGCGTCGTGTGGATTCCCTGGCGTCGGCCCGGTTTTCAGCTGGGGCTCGACATCGCCGAGATCAAGCGGCGTAACCCGCAAGCCATCGGCACCATCCTCGGCGGCCACGGGATAACCGCATGGGGCGACACCTCCGCGGAAGCCGAAGCGCGTTCGCTGGAAATCATCGACACCGCCGAGCGCTACATCGACACCAACGGCAAGTCACAGCCCTTCGGCCCTCCGCTCGCCGGCTACGAGGCACTTCCGGCGATGCGACGCCGACGGAAGGCTGCTCAGCTGGCGCCGTTCATTCGGGGCCTGGCCTCTGCCGACAAGCCGCAGGTAGGCCACTTCACCGACGACCCGCGCGTACTCGAATTCCTGTCAGCTAGTGAGCATCCGCGCCTCGCGGCGTTGGGGACCAGCTGCCCGGATCACTTCCTGCGCACCAAGGTCAAGCCGATGGTGCTCGACCTGCCCGCCGACGCGTCCATCGACTACGCCAAGGCCAGGTTGGCGGAGCTGCACGAGTCCTACCGCGCTGACTACCAGGCGTACTACGACCGGCATGCGAGTCCCGACAGCCCGGGCATCCGTGGCGCAGACCCCGCTATCGTGCTCATTCCAGGTGTCGGAATGTTCAGCTACGGCAAGGACAAGCAGACCGCGCGAGTGGCCGGCGAGTTCTACCTCAACGCCATCAACGTGATGCGCGGCGCCGAGGCGATCTCGACCTACGCTCCCATCGACGAAGCTGAGAAGTTCCGCATCGAATACTGGGCGCTGGAAGAAGCCAAGCTGGCTCGGATGCCCAAGCCCAAGCCGCTGGCGACCCGGATCGCACTGGTCACGGGCGCCGCCTCCGGTATCGGCAAGGCCATCGCGCAAAGACTGGCGGCTGAGGGAGCATGCGTAGTCATCGCCGACCTCGATCCCGAGAAGGCCGCCGCGGCGGCCGAGGAGATCGGCACCGCCGATATCGCCATCGGGATCGCCGCCGACGTCTCCGACGAGGCGGCGGTTGAAGCCGCCATCGACGCGACCGCCCTGGCCTTCGGCGGGATCGACATCGTCGTCAACAATGCCGGATTGTCGTTGTCCAAGTCCCTGCTCGAAACCACCGCCGCAGACTGGGACCTACAACACAACGTCATGGCGCGCGGTTCGTTCCTGGTGTCGAAGGCCGCCGCCCGGGCCCTGATCGACCAGAAACTGGGTGGCGACATCATCTACATCTCGTCGAAGAACTCGGTGTTCGCCGGTCCGAACAACATCGCCTACTCGGCGACCAAAGCCGACCAGGCCCACCAGGTCCGCCTGCTGGCCGCCGAACTCGGCGAACACGGCGTCAAGGTCAATGGCATCAACCCCGACGGCGTAGTCCGCGGATCGGGTATCTTCGCCGGTGGTTGGGGCGCCAAGCGCGCAGCGGTGTACGGCGTGGACGAAGAAGACCTCGGTAAGTTCTATGCGCAGCGCACTCTGCTCAAACGTGAAGTGCTGCCGGAGAACATCGCGAACGCCGCGTTCGCGTTGTGCACGTCAGACTTCTCGCACACCACCGGGCTGCACGTGCCGGTCGACGCCGGCGTCGCGGCCGCGTTCCTGCGATGACGGGCCGCACCGGCCACCTCGCCGCGGTGGATCTCGGGGCGACCAGCGGGCGGGTCATGCTAGCCACGGTCGGTCCGAGCTCGCTGGATGTCCGGCCAGTGACCCGGTTCGCCAACGAACCGGTTTACCTCTGGAATGGCCAGCGCTCCGCGATGCACTGGGACGTGCCCGGGCTGTTTCACCACGTGTGCAGCGGCCTCGCGGAGGCACTCCGACAGGAACCGGACCTGACCGGTATCGGCGTCGATTCCTGGGCCGTCGACTACGGGCTGCTGCGTCGCGGCACCCTCGCGAGTCTTCCCCATCACTATCGCGATACCCGGTGCGATGAGGGCGTCGACATCGTGCACATGCAGGTATCGCAGCAGGAATTGCACGCCCGCAACGGATTACAGTTCCTCCCTTTCAATACGCTGTACCAGCTGGCCGCCGACGAGCGAGACGGGGCGCTCGGTGCTGCCGATCGGGCACTGCTTATTCCCGATCTCATTGGCTACTGGCTCACCGGCACAGCGGTCACCGAACGCACCAACGGCTCCACCACCGGACTTCTCGGCATCGACGGCCGATGGGATGACGGGTTGATGGAGATGCTTGGCATACCTGTCGGGCTGTTTCCCGACATCGTGGACCCAGGCACTGATCTGGGCCCAGTTCTCCCGGACCTCGCATCGAGGGTAGGTCTGGCCGGTCAACCGCACGTCAGCACGGTCGCCTCGCATGACACCGCCTCGGCGGTGGTGGCCGTACCCATGGCACCCGAGTGCGCGGCCTACATCTCGTGTGGCACCTGGGGACTGGTCGGCGTTGAACTGAGCCGACCGGTGTTGACCGAGGCGGCCCGATCGGCCAACTTCACCAACGAAGTCGGCGCCGACGGGCGAATCCGCTTCCTGCGCAACGTTATGGGCCTCTGGCTGCTGAGTGAATCGATCAGATACTGGGAGCGCGGCGGCACCCGCATCGACCTCGTCGAGCTCCTTGAGCAGGCCGCAGCGTGCCCACCGCCGAGCGAAGTGTTCGACACCGACGACGCCACGTTCCTGACCCCCGGGGACATGCCAAGTCGCATCGCCTCGTGGTATCGCACGCGTGGCCTGACCGCTCCGACGACGGTCGCCGAAACGGCCAGGGCAATTGTCGAGAGTCTCGCCGCCGCCTTCGCCGACAGTGTCGAGGCTGCGTCGCTGCTCTCGGGCACCCCAGCGAAGACGGTGCACATCGTCGGCGGGGGCGCCCAGAACCAGTTGCTGTGCCAACTCGTCGCCGATCGGGTCGGGGTCCCGGTCATCGCAGGCCCCGTCGAAGCCACCGCTATCGGCAATGTGCTGATCCAAGCGCGCACGCACGGTCTACTGTCCGGTGATCTGGAAGTGTTGCGCGCCAAGATAATCGACTCCGTATTGGTCAACCGATATGTGCCACGTGGGTCGTCCAGCAGGACCCGGGGTCTCGGTTTTGAACACTCGTCGCCAGGAAAGGTTTGATCATGAAACGCCAATTGCCGAAGGTCGCCGACCTGGCGCCCTTGATGCAGTTCAAGAAACCACAGCTGAATGCGAAGGCGCGGCGGCTGGAGAAGGCGTTGACCATCGAGGACTTGCGCCGCATCGCCAAACGACGCACCCCCAAGGCGGCGTTCGACTACACAGACGGCTCAGCTGAAGCCGAACTGTCCATAACCCGGGCTCGACAAGCGTTCTCCGACATCGAGTTCCAGCCCGCCATCCTGCGCGACGTGTCCACCGTGAACACCGGCTGGCAAGTCCTCGGCGCACCAGTGGCCCAACCGTTCGGGATCGCACCCACCGGCTTCACCCGAATGATGCAGACCGAGGGCGAAATCGCCGGAGCCCGGGCAGCAGGCCGAGCGGGCATCCCGTTCTCCCTGTCCACCATGGGCACCGCCTCAATCGAAGACGTCGCCCACGCCAACCCGCAGGGCCGCAACTGGTTCCAGCTCTACATGTGGAAGGACCGCGACCGGTCCATGGCGCTCGTCGAGCGCGCCGCCGCGGCCGGCTACGACACCCTGCTGGTCACAGTCGACGTGCCCGTCGCGGGGGCACGCCTGCGCGACAAACGCAACGGCATGTCGATACCGCCCGCACTTACCCTGGGCACGGTCGTCAACGCGCTGCCCCGCCCGCAATGGTGGATCGACTTCCTGACCACCGAGCCGTTGGCGTTCGCCTCGCTGGACCGCTGGTCGGGTACCGTGGCCGAACTGCTCGACACCATGTTCGATCCGACGGTCACCTTTGAGGATCTGGCCTGGATCAAAGCCCAGTGGCCGGGCAAGATCGTCGTCAAGGGCATCCAGACCCTCGCCGATGCCCGCAGGGTCGTCGACATCGGTGTCGATGGCATCGTGTTGTCCAACCACGGCGGCCGCCAACTCGACCGTGCACCGGTTCCGTTCCACCTCCTGCCCGACGTCGTCGCCGAAGTCGGCAAGGACACCGAAGTCATGTTGGACACCGGCATCATGTCCGGCGCCGACATCGTCGCCGCAATCGCACTCGGAGCACGATTCACCCTGATCGGCCGCGCCTACCTCTACGGGTTGATGGCCGGCGGCGAAGCCGGCGTCGACCGGACCATCACCATTCTGTCCGAACAAGTTGCCCGCACCATGCGACTACTGGGCGTCACCTGCCTGGAGGAACTGGCCCCGACGCACGTGACACAACTCGTCAGACTGGCCCCGCGGCCACGGCTGGTTGACCATTTGATGGGATAAAACGACGAGCCGCACAAGCCTGCGAGAGGGTGCAGATGGCAGCTGGTATGCGCGACGTTGCCGCCGCAGCATCGGTCTCCGTCGGCACCGTGTCCAACGTGCTGAACGCCCCGCACAAAGTGGCACCGGCCACCGTCGCCCGCGTACACGCCGCCATCGACAAGCTCGGCTTCGTCCGCAATGACGCCGCCCGGCAACTCAAAGCCCAACGATCCCGGTGCGTGGCGCTGCTTGTCCTTGATATCGGTAACCCCTTTTTCACCGACGTCGCCCGAGGCGCGGAGCGCCGCGCCTCGCAACTCAATCTGACAGTGCTCTTCGGGACCTCCGACGACGACGCCAGCCGGGAACGCTCGTACATCGACACCTTCGACGAGCAGCGAGTATTCGGACTACTGGTGTCCCCGGTCAGCGATGACGTGAGCCGTATGCTTACCCTGCAATCCCACGGCACACCTGTTGTGCTCGTCGACCGTGACGCCACTGGCACCCCGTTCTCGTCGGTCGCTGTGGACGACGTCGCGGGCGGTCGGCTTGCGGCAGAACATCTTTGCGCAACCGGTCGGCGCCGGCTGGCGTTTGTTGGCGGCCCGTTTACCCTTCGTCAGGTGAAAGACCGGTTGCGCGGGGCCCAAGAAGCAGTCGCTCAATGCGCTGGGGCATCTCTCGAAGTCATCACCACTGCGGAGCTCAGTGTGCTCGCCGGACGCTCGGTCGGGGAACAGCTGCGCGCACGACGGCCCGCGGAACGCCCCGATGCTGTGTTCTGCGCTAACGATCTGCTCGCTATCGGGGTTCTGCAAGCTGTGACGCTGATGGGCGATTTAGTAGTGCCCCGGGACATCGCCCTGATCGGCTACGACGACATTGATTTCGCTCGCTCTGCGGTGATCCCACTGTCGTCGATACGTCAACCGAGCACGCAGATCGGCACGGCCGCGATCGATCTCCTGGCAGCAGCTGTCGAAGTCGACCACAAACCTCAACACATCGTTTATCAGCCAGAGCTCATCGTCCGGGCATCCACGGACACCCGCTAAATTCAGCTGCTCAACGTAGTCAGCGCCTTCTGGTGCCGTCGGCGAGCGGGAATCCGGCGACGATGTCCATCTGCGAAAACTCCATCGGGTAGATGGCTGTATCTCATTGAGCGAGCAGGTTGACGACGCTGCTAAAGAGGTTGGGCCAGGCGTGCGCGGCTGG
>DASQCE010000094.1:0-2061 GCA_035634855.1 Mycobacterium sp. | reverse complement strand
CACCGTCACCCGGTTGACGCGGTGAAACTCGGCGACCTCGTGGGATAGGCCCATCTTCTGCAGATAGCTGACGGCGCGCGCGGTCAGGCCATCGCCACACGGCTTGTCGCGCGGGAACTCGGCCTTGTCCAGGACCACAACTTTCGCACCGGTCTGCGCGGCCTGCCACGCGGCGGCCGAACCCGAGGGCCCGCCCCCCGCGATGACCAGGTCGTATCGCTGCGTCATACGTCACTCTCGTCAGTTGGCTGTCGCACGAATAGTAACCAGCGTGACGGGTCGGTTCTTCACAGGCAAATTTGCCTGGCCAGCATCGCAAAACTCCGTGTTGCGGGACGGTCTGAGCAGGTCAGCGACGTCTGGGCGGTACAGTTGTCGCGTGCGACGCGGGTTGAGGTCACGTTCCAGCAGCGAACCGGGTGTCAAGGTGGACGCCCGCAGCGAGCGCTGGCGCGAGCATCGCAAGAAGGTGCGGTCAGAGATCGTCGACGCCGCTTTCAGGGCGATCGACCAGCTCGGACCGGATTTGAGCCTGCGCGAGATCGCCGAAGAAGCCGGCACCGCAAAGCCGAAAATTTACCGTCATTTCACCGACAAGTCGGATCTGTTCCAGGCGATCGGCGAGCGACTGCGCGACATGCTGTGGGCGGCGATCTTCCCGTCCATCAACCTCGCGTCCGACCCGGCGCGCGAGGTCATCCGCCGCAGCGTCGAGCAGTACGTCCGGCTGGTCGACGAGCATCCAAGCGTGATCCGTTTCCTGCTCCAGGGTCGCTTCGCCGAACAGAGCGCGTCGGCAATGAGTGCGCTCAACGAAGGACGCGAGATCACACTGGCGATGGCCGAGATGTTCAACAACGAGCTGCGCGAGATGGAACTCGATGTCACCGCGATGGAGCTGGCCGCCTACGCCGCCTTCGGGTCGGTCGCGTCGGCGACCGACTGGTGGCTGGGTCCTGAGGAAGGCAGTCCGCGCCGCATGCCCTCCGAGGAGTTCGTCGCGCACCTGACGACGATCATGGTCGGCTCCATCAACGGCACGTGTGAGCTGCTCGGCATCAAGATCGACCCGGACCTGCCGCTGCATGAGGGCGTGCGACGCCGCGAACACGTCGCCTGACAAGTGCCGATATTTGGGGCAAACGCCTCATGTGGTGAGACCGCGATGCGCACGACCATCGGTCTATGACAAGACAACTCGCCCCACAAGAAACCGTTGCGGCCGTGCTGGCCAACCCGATGCTGCCTCCCGGGGACGACGAGCGATTCGTCGGATTCGGAATCATGGGCCTCCCGTTTTCCAACGGGCACTACCTGGCCATGCGCCAATTCCCCGCGACGACCTTCGCGCCGCCGTACGTGTCGGTGTGGCACCGCGACCCGTCGTGCAATTGGACGTTCTACGCGACGACACCCGGACAGCAGAGCTGCGCCCGCTACTTCAGCTCGGCCACCCCGAAAGACGCGGTTCAGTGCGATATCAACGTCAGCTGGCTTGGCCCATGGTCGATGGTCGTCGACATCCCCGGATCGCTGCACTGGATTGTCGACCTGCAGGCCACCAGGGCCACCCGGTTGATGAGCGGGATCGGCGGCCGGCTCTCCGATTCGGCGTGGGCAGACCCGACCGTCCTGCGGCGAGTGAGCCGTGTGGCCAGCCGAACGCTCGGCGTCGGTGACGTCCGGCTCACCGGCCGCGCGCCCAACGGGCAGTGCTACATGATGGCCCCGAAGCAGTTGTGGGTCGTCGCCGATTCGCGCGCGGCGCTGCACGGCCGCAATCTCGGGCCAAGCGGGCCCCTGCTGCGGCAAGCCCGCCTCGGCGACTTCCGCATGCCGCAGCGCGGGATCGGCATGGTCGGATCGGGCCACTTCGAGACGTTCGACCCTGACCGGCCCCTGCGCCCCGAGCGCGTCCTTTCGTTCGCCTGATCAGCACTGGGTGCCTTGCTCCAAGCCGATATTGGCGAGCAATGGGTACATGGCGACGAGGCAGGTGAGCGCGGCAAGGCCCACCTGCATGAGCATGACGCCGTGCACGATCTCAGCGCGCCGCCGTTT
>DASQCE010000093.1:0-6742 GCA_035634855.1 Mycobacterium sp. | reverse complement strand
TGTCGCCCATGTTGCCCGATGCATGGCACGGCCACACGTCGCGGTCCACATTGACCGCCTGGGCGTGCGCGCCTTTACGCCCCTCAGCGCGAACCGCACGACGGCTTGATCGGACGCATGCCGCGGCTGATTCAGAAGTGTTGTGCGCCAGCACGCTTGCTGATCGAGATCAGCGATCCGTACCTGGCCGTATGGTACGGTTGGCTGCTGTTGCAACCGTGGCCGCCGCTTTGGCACTCGAGATTTCCGTACATCTCGCTGACGCCGCCGGCCGGGCGGGCCGGAAGTAGGAGCCGAAGAGCGGCGGCGCCCTACCTGGCGGTCACGGTTGCCAGCATCCCTCTCCTGTGTAATTTTCGCCGGTGTCAGTGGCGGTCCCAGCCGATCGCCGTATGCTGCTCAGCATTGCGCCGCCGACCGCTCCTGGCCGCCGGCTGTCGGCCGACGACTGGATCGACGCCGGATTTGCTGTACTTGCAGACAGCGGTCCAAACGGACTTCGGGTCGACGCATTGTGCGACCGGCTCAACGTCACGAAGGGGAGCTTTTACTGGCACTTCACCGACATGCCCGCATACCGCAGCGCGCTGGTCGAGGCGTGGGCCAGCCTCCACGACCGCAGCCGCAGACCGTTCGAGAACATGCCGGACGTCGATCCTCGGGAACGCCTGACAGTGATGATGCAGACGCTGGTCGCCCCGCAGCACTGGGCGCTCGAACGGGCGATGCGGCTATGGGCGCTCATCGACGAAGACACCCGGGCCAGCGTCGAGCGCAGCGACCGGCGGGTGCTGCGCGCCGTCCGGCAGGCCTTCGACGACTACGGATTCGAGCCCGAGGATGCTGTATTGCGCTCGCTGGTGGTGTTCGCGGCAGGCGTCGGGCTAATGCAGTCGGCGGGCCCGGTCCCGGCCGTTCCCTCCGAACTGCAGGACCGCTTCCTGGACTTCATGCTGCGGCCGTAGCCGGTCAAGCTCTGGCGGTCGGCTCCAACCCCGTCTTCTTGTCGAGGTACTGCAGCAGGTCATGGGCCGCGACTTCGATGTCCTTATGCCGCCACTCGGATGCCCGGTATACGCAGGCGATCAAACCGGTGCGGTGAAGTCTGCGAAAATCCCCGTATACGAAGGCATATCGCGCCTTCGTCTGGTCCGTCGCGCCCTCGGTCAGTCCCAGATGCCACTCGGCATACTCCTCCCACGAATGCGATTCGAGGTAGGAGTTCTGCGCTTCGGCCCGCGGCTGCGCCTCGCCCCAGTCGCTGTCGAGAACGTACTGGCGGGCATCGATGAGCGATCGCGCCTTGGCCACCGCGGCTTTGTTGAGCAGGTATGAGGCCATGCGTTCATTGTCCGCTCGCAAAGCCGCCGTCGATAGCCGAGACTGAGCGGCATGTTCTCACTGGCCGGTAAGTCGGTGTTGGTCACCGGCGGCAGCAAGGGAATCGGCCGCGGCATCGCGTCGGTGTTCGCCGCGGCTGGCGCGAACGTCGCGATTGGGGCACGCTCGCAAGCCGACCTCGATTCCGCCGTCGCCTCCCTCGGCGGTCTTGGCTCGGGCAAGGTCATCGGCGTCGCGGTCGACGTGTCCGACCCGACTCCTGCACCGCAATGGCCGCTGCGGTCGTTGAGGCCTTCGCCGGACTGGACGTGTTGTGCGCCAACGCGGGCATCTTCCCAGACGCGCCGCTGCAGACGATGACCCCCGACCAACTCGCCGTTGTGCTGGACGTCAACGTGAAGGGCACCGTCTACAGCGTGCAGGCCTGCCTGGATGCGCTGATCGAGTCGGGCCGCGGTCGCATCGTGTTGACGTCGTCGATCACCGGCCCGATCACCGGCTTTCCCGGCTGGTCGCACTACGGCGCGTCCAAGGCGGCCCAGCTGGGCTTCATGCGCACCGCGGCGATCGAACTCGCCCCGCACAAGATCACCGTCAACGCGGTACTTCCGGGCAACATCTTCACGGAAGGGCTCGCCGACCTGGGCGAAGACTACCTCGCCGGAATGGCGCGGGCGATCCCCGCCGGCGCGCTCGGCACACCGGAAGACATCGGCTACGCCGCCGCGTTTCTCGCCAGCGATGAGGCCGGCTATATCACGGGCCAGGCGATCGCCGTCGACGGTGGCCAGGTCCTGCCGGAGTCGCCGGACGCCGTGATGCCCTAGCCGGGCTCGCCGAGGCGCTCGTGGACGGTCGACAGGATGTCGTCGAGGCGGGTGGCGACGCCGGGCCCCAGCCGTGACGTCGCGGCCACGTCCTTGACGAATTGGGCGGCGAGGTCGCGCAGTTTGACATTGGTCTCCTGCGAGCGCCTGGCCAGGACTTCAAACGCCTCATCGGCAGACAGCCCGTGGGCCAGCATCAGCATGCCGATGGCCTGATTGATCGTGGCGCGTCGCACGGCGATGATCGCGACGACCTCGTCCAGCGAGCGCCGCACGTCGGCGTCGAACTCCTCGGTGACATCGATGTAAAAGCCCGTCGTGCCGACGACTTCACCCGCATCGTCCTTTCATCGGTCGCCGACCACGACCACCACATGGATCTTGCCCGCCGTGTCGATGATGCGGTGCCTGCTGGAGAACGGGATCCCGAGGCGTCGCACCTGTTCGATCAGCTGGGCCACGGTCGGCTTGTCATCGGGGTGCTTGTGCGACAGCACGAGTTCGGTTGTGGGGGTGACCGTTCCCGGTTCGTAGCCGTGCATGACGGCCACCTCGTCGGACCACTCCCAGCGGTCCTCACGTGCGTCGTACTTGAAACTGCCCGCAAGCGGCCAACCCGGTGCCGGTTGCTCCACGGTGATGATGCCTTCCCCTACTCCCTTACTGGAGTGTGTCCCGCCCAGGCTCCCTGTAGGGAAAACTAACTCTGTAACAGAGGTAATATCGGATCGTGGACACCCGCACCGATCTCATCGCCGAGCTGTTCAACGTGGTGGGACGGTTCCGCAGGCAACTGCGCCGGTCGACCGGGCGTGGGTTCGACGCCACCGGGTTGACCCAGTCGCAGGCCGAGATGCTGCGCTTGGTCGGCCGGCAACCGGGTATCTCCGTGCGGGAGGCGGCCACCGAGTTGGGGCTGGTACCCAACACCGCCTCGACACTTGTATCCAAACTCGCGGCCGACGGCCTGCTGATCCGCACCGTCGACTCCGACGATCGCAGGGTGGGCCGGCTCCGGCTGACCGAGCCTGCACAACGCATCGCCGACGAGTCCCGCGCCGCGCGCCGGGTCGCGCTGTCGGCAGTGCTCGACGAGCTGGATCCCGGCCAGCTGGACAGCCTGGAACGCGGACTGGAGGTACTCGCCGAGATGACCCGCATGCTGCATGAGAGGCAACCATGACGACGCCGCTTGCAATCGACTGTCAGCATCTGACGCACCGCTACGGCCAGTTCACCGCGGTCGACGACCTCAGCCTGCAGGTGCGGTGCGGCGAAACGGTCGGCCTGCTCGGCCCCAACGGAGCCGGCAAGACCACTGTGGTGCGCGTGCTGACCACACTGACCCCGGTCCAGAGTGGCCACGTTCTCGTCTTCGGCCTCGACTCGCGTCGGCACACCATGGACATTAGGCACAACATCGGTTATGTGCCGCAACAGCTTTCGATCGAAGCCGCATTGACCGGCCGGCAGAACGTCGAACTGTTCGCACGGCTCTACGATGTGCCGCGCGCCCAGCGCTCCGATCGGGTCGACGAAGCGCTGCATGCCATGCAGCTGCTCGACGTCGCCGAGGGGCTGGCAGGCACGTACTCCGGCGGCATGGTCCGCCGCCTCGAGTTGGCGCAGGCGTTGGTCAACCGGCCGTCGCTGCTGATTCTCGACGAGCCGACGGTTGGTCTGGATCCCATTGCGCGCGACAGTGTCTGGGCTCAGGTGGGGCGCATGCAGCACGAGTTCGGGATGACGGTACTGCTCACCACCCACTACATGCAGGAGGCAGATGCGTTGTGCGATCGGGTGGCGCTGATGCACCACGGTCAGCTGCAGGCAGTCGGCTCGCCGGCGGAACTCAAACGAACGGTGTCGGCTCAGGCACATGTCGCCGCCAACGCGGCTCCGGCAGCGACACTCGAGGACGTCTTCCGGCACTACGCGGGGTCGGATCTCGGCGAGGACACGTCGCAGACTGGTTTGCGTGCGGTCCGGAACAGCAGGAGGACGGCGCGACGTGTCAGTTGAGCAGAAGGTGGACGTAGAGATTGTCCGTGCGCCACGCGGGTGGCGCCGGATGCGTGGAATGGCCATGCGCGTAGGCGCTTTCGCGGTGGTGGAATTGCAAAAGCTGCGGCATGACCACACCGAGCTGTTCACCAGGATGGTGCAGCCTGCGCTGTGGCTGTTGATCTTCGGGCAGACCTTCACCCGGTTGCGCGTCATCGACACCGGTCACGTGCCGTACCTGGCGTTCTTGGCACCGGGCATCATCGCGCAGTCCGCGCTGTTCATTTCGATCTTCTATGGCATCCAGATCATCTGGGACCGCGACGCGGGTATTCTCGCCAAGCTGATGGTGACGCCCGCGCCTGCATCGGCGCTGATCACCGGGAAGGCGTTCGCCGCAGGCGTGCGCTCCGTGGTGCAGGTAATCGGGGTGCTGGCGCTGGCGTACCTGCTCCGTGTGCACCTGACCGTCAACCCGTTGAGAATCCTTGGGGCGATGGCCGTTGTGGTCCTCGGCTCAGCGTTCTTTGCGTGTCTGTCGATGACGCTGGCCGGGCTGGTTCGCAACAGGGATCGGATGATGGGTATCGGGCAGGCCATCACGATGCCCTTGTTCTTCGCGTCGAACGCGCTCTACCCGGTCGACGTGATGCCGCAGTGGCTGCGCTGGCTGTCGGCGGTCAACCCGCTCAGCTACGAGGTCAACGCGCTGCGCGGACTGCTGATCGGTTCGCCCAGCAACGGCCTCCTCGACATCGCCGTGCTGGTGGTCGCCGCGGTCGCGGGCATTGCGATGGCGTCGGCATTGCTGCGCCGACTGGTGCGGTAGTCACGCGAAGGCGCTACTTCGGCGCCGACAGGTTGTACACCGTCGCGTCGCCCACGTTCGTCGACGGGAAGGTGACCGCGACCCACTTCGCGATGTCGGCGTGACCGCGGTTCCCCCAGCCCGGACCGTGGCCCCGGTTGTTCACGACGATGTAGTAGGCCACCTTGTGCTGCGCCACGTCGTCCTGGAACTGGCCCAGCGTCGGCACCGGGTCGCTCCCCGAGAATCCGCCGATCGCCATGACCGGTGTGCCCGTGGACAATTCGAGGCCCGCCGCGCTCGACGAACGACTGATCGCCGCGGACCACTCGGTGTGCGTGTCCTTCAATATCGCGTCGAGCGCAGGGTTGTCCGCGCTCTGGCCGAACATTCGCATTCCGTCCCCCCGGGACGGATCGGCGGGCCCGACGGACGGTCCGCCGCCTTGATGGGATTGGCCGATCGTGGCGATCGCATACGCGGCGGGTCCAGCCACCGCGCCGACCAGTCCAACTCCCAGCACACCGAGTGCGACCGCCCGCCGCGTTCCCGCCGTCCACGGCCCGAGCACAGCGATCACCGCAACGAGCGCCAGCGCCAGAATGGTCCACCGCAAGCCGGGCAGCCAGGTTCCGTTGCGGCCGAGGACCCACCAACTCCATACGCCGGTGCCGCCGACCAGCATGGCCAAACCACCCCGGTACAACCATTTTTCGCGGTGCTGCCACAATTCGTGCACGCCGATGGCGAACATCGCGGCCATCGGCGGCGCAATGGACAGGCAGTAGTACGCGTGGATCATGCCGTGCATGAAGCTCAGCACCACCCCGTCCACGACCAGCCAACCACCGAACAGAATCGCCGCGGCCCGCGTCGGGTCTGTCCGCGCTGCACGCCCGCGGGAAAGCACGACCAGAATGGTTGCCAGCAGCGCGGCGGGCACCAGCCAGCCGATCTCGAAGCCGAACTCCCCACCGAACAATCGCGACCAGCCCTGCGATTGGTCACCGAATCCGCCGAACCCCCCGTACCGCCCGAGATGTAACTGCGCACCCGCCGCCGATCCGACCACCTGGTTGGGCGGGCCGAATCCCATGTGGTTACGGCCGAGTACACGGGCAAACCCGTTGTAGCCCAACACCAAATTCATGAAGTTGTTGTCGGTGGAACCCGCGATGTACGGACGCGACGACGCAGGCCACAGCAGGGTCAGCACCACATACCAGCCCGCCGAGATGACAAAGGCAACCGCGGCAACCACCACGTGTCGTAGCCGGGACCGCAGCGGCGTCGGCGCTGCGACAAGGTACGCGGCGGCCAGCGCGGGAGCCACCATCAGCCCCTCGAGCATCTTGGCCAGGAACGCGAAGCCGAGTGCCACACCGGCCCACGCCAGCCACCTCGCGCTGGCCTGCTGCAACGCACGCACTGTGCAGTACGCCGCGCCGGTCATCAGCAGCACCATCACGGCATCGGGGTTGTTGAATCGAAACATCAACGCGGCCACGGGTGTCAACGCAAGCACAGCCCCCGCGAGCAACCCGGTGCGCGGGCCACTGATGCGTGCCACCGCACCGTACAGCAGCGCCACGGCGGCGACCGCCATCAACGCCTGCGGAACCAGCATGCTGGCGCTGTTGAAGCCGAAGATCTGCCCGGACAGCCCCATCACCCACTGCGAAACCGGCGGCTTGTCAACGGTGATGAAGTTGTGCGGGTCCAGCGAGCCGAACAACAACGCTTCCCAGTTCGTCGAACCCGC
>DASQCE010000092.1:0-3981 GCA_035634855.1 Mycobacterium sp. | reverse complement strand
GCCGCGCGACGTCGAGGACGCGGTTGTGCGGATCACCCAGAAGGCCCGTGCCGCGGGCATTCACCTGGTGTTGGCGACCCAGCGGCCGTCGGTTGACGTGGTCACCGGCCTCATCAAGACCAATGTGCCGTCCCGGTTGGCGTTCGCCACGTCGTCGTTGACCGACAGCCGCGTCATCCTGGACCAACAGGGGGCCGAGAAGCTGATCGGCATGGGCGACGGGCTGTTCATCCCCATGGGGGCCAACAAGGCGATCCGGCTGCAGGGCGCCTACGTTTCCGACGACGAGATCCACGCTGTCGTGCAGGCATGCAAGGACCAGGCGGAGCCCGAATACACCGAGGGCGTCACGAAGGCGAAGACCAATAGCGAGCGCACTGACGTCGACCCGGACATCGGCGACGACAGGGACGTGTTCCTGCAGGCAGTCGAGCTGGTGGTGTCCAGCCAGTTCGGCTCGACGTCGATGCTGCAGCGCAAGCTGCGGGTCGGCTTCGCCAAGGCAGGCCGGTTGATGGACCTCATGGAGACCCGCGGCATCGTCGGGCCCAGCGAGGGGTCCAAGGCGCGTGAGGTGTTGGTCAAGCCGGACGAACTTGCGGGGACGCTGGCGCTGATCCGCGGGGGCTCGGATGCCGCCGGCAGCGACGACGAGGTCGACTAGGCGCCGACACCGACACCGCCTTCGAGGCCGATCCTCACCGGCGGTGGCGGTGGGAGCAGCGGTGGCAGGATGGGTCCGACGCACTCATCGTTGATCACGGCGGTGCAGACTCCTCCGCTCGGGCAGCCGGCCATGACGATCGGGCCGTTATCGCATTGCGGCGGGTCGGCGTGCGCCGGTGCGGACGCGATGAAACCTGCGGCGGCGGCACAGGCCGCAGCACCCGCCCAGACGAGGATCCGGCTGCTCACGCCTACAACGCTACGCCCTAGAGCGTCAACAGCATTCGGGTATTACCGAGGATGTTCGGCTTCACATAGGACAGGTCGAGGAATTCGGCGACACCGGTGTCGTAGGAACGGCACATCTCCTCGTACACCTCCGCGGTCACGGGCGTGCCCTCGATCTCCTCGAAGCCGTGGCGGGAAAAGAACTCGACTTCGAAGGTGAGCACGAAGATCCGCTCGAGGTGTAGCTCCCTGGCTACGTCGAGCAATCGGTTTACGATCGCGTGCCCGACGCCATGACCCCTGACCTTCGGATGCACCGCCACTGTGCGCACCTCGCCGAGGTCCGACCACAACACGTGTAGCGCGCCGCAACCAATCAGTTCGCCGTCGAACTCGGCGATCCAGAATTCCTGAACCGCCTCGTAGAGCGTGACCAGATTCTTCTCCAGCAAGATCTTGCCGGAGTAGATGTCTACGAGCGCCTTCATGGCCGGGACGTCGGAGGTGCGGGCACGCCGGATGACAAGCCGCTCGGACACCGACGAGCCCTCGGGCGAGGAGTCATCGGACACCGACGAGCCCTCGGGCGAGGAGTCATCGGACACCGACGGGCCCTCGGGCGAGGAGTCATCGGACACAGCGTTCACACGTGCGAGGGTATCGGCTGTGATTTTTGAGGCTGGCAACCGGATATTCTGTTGCGGTGTCGGGCCAACCCCATATCGATCCGGTGGTTCCGCGCGCCCGTGTGGCGAACATCGCGAATGTGCTCACCGGCTTGCGTCTGGTGTTGGTTCCTGTGTTCCTCGTCGTGTTGTTCGTCGGCGACGGCCATGAAACATTCTGGCGGATAGCCGCATTCATCGTCTTTGCGGTCGCCGTGATCACCGACCGGTTCGACGGCGCGCTGGCCCGCAGCTACGGCATGGTGACCGAATTCGGCACGCTGGCTGACCCGATCGCGGACAAGGCACTCATTGGCGCGGCGCTGATCGGGTTGTCGATGCTCGGTGACCTGCCGTGGTGGGTGAGCGTGGTGATCATGGTTCGTGAGATCGGCATCACCGTCTTGCGATTCTCGGTGCTGCGCCGTGGCGTCATTCCGGCCAGCCGCGGCGGCAAGCTGAAGACGCTCGTTCAGGCCGTCGCGATCGGCTTGTTCGTGCTGCCCCTTTCGGGGCCCTGGCTGACCGGCGCATGGGTGGTGATGTGGGCCGCAGTGGTGCTGACGGTGGTCACCGGCGCGGACTATGTCGTCTCCGCAGTCAGAGATTCGCGTGGACGACCCGCTGGTCACTGAGGACGCTCGCGCCCTCATCGCCGACCTGACCGTGCGCAGGCAGAGTGTCGCGACGGCCGAGTCGCTGACAGCGGGCCTGCTGGCCGCCACCTTGGCCGGGGTGGCCGGCGCCAGCGTGGTGCTGCGCGGCGGCCTGGTCACCTACATCGAGGACACCAAGATCGCGCTGGCCGGGGTGGCGCCGCAGCTGCTCGATGCGGTCGGACCCGTCGCCGCGCCCACCGCGCGGGCCATGGCCGTCGGCGCCAGACAGCGCTGCGCCGCGACCTGGGGTATCGGCCTGACCGGGGTGGCAGGACCCGAGCCCCATGGCGGCCATCCGGTGGGCACGGTGTTCCTGGGCCTTGCCGGGCCCGTCGACACCGAGGTCGTCGAGCTGGCGTTTTCCGGCTCACGCTGGGATATCCGGCTCGCGGCGGTGCGTGAGGCCATCGCCCGGCTGCGTGCGCTCGTCGAAGCACAGCGATGAGCGCTTGCGCGAAGAGCAGAGCACAGCGATGAGCGCTTGCGCGAAGAGCAGAGCGACAGCGATCTGGGACATCCGGGAACCAACCCGGCGCCGCGCAGCGTTGCCCTAATAACCAAGCCCAGTGAGGGAGGAGAGCACGATGACGGCATTGCTGCGCGAGGTGATCGGCGACGTGCTGCGTCGTGCCCGCACCGAGCAGGGCCGCACCCTGCGTGAGGTGTCCGATACCGCCCGGGTCAGCCTCGGCTACCTGTCGGAGGTGGAGCGCGGCCGCAAGGAGGCGTCGAGCGAACTGCTCAGCGCCATCTGCGGCGCCCTGGCCGTACCGCTGTCGCGGGTGCTCTCCGATGCGGGCGAGGACCTGGCCCGTGAGGAGCTCGCTGCGCTCGCGCGCGCCAGCGCCGCCAATATCGACTCGACCACGAAGGTTGTCATCCCGCAGGTCGTCCCGCTGGCGGTGGCCTGAGCTCGCTTCGCCCGGCTCACTCAGAAAACACCCGCACAGGGTGTGGTGATCTGCGCGGAACCGATAAGTTGGCAGTGAGCACACACAACGACACAAAGGCGGAAGTGATCACCAATGGCTAATCCGTTCGTCAAGGCGTGGAAGTACCTCATGGCGCTATTCAGCTCGAAGGTCGACGAATACGCCGACCCGAAGGTGCAGATTCAGCAGGCCATCGAGGATGCCCAGCGTCAGCATCAGGCGTTGACGCAACAGGCCGCCCAGGTGATCGGCAACCAGCGTCAGCTCGAGATGCGTCTCAACCGACAGCTGGCCGACATCGAGAAGCTGCAGGTCAACGTCCGTCAGGCGCTTACGCTGGCCGACCAGGCCACCGCTGCCGGCGACGCCGGCAAGGCCACGGAGTACACCAATGCCGCGGAGGCCTTCGCAGCGCAGCTGGTGACCTCCGAGCAGAGCGTCGAGGACCTCAAGGGGCTGCACGACCAGGCGCTGCAGGCCGCCGGGCAGGCCAAGAAGGCCGTCGAGCAGAACGCGATGATGCTGCAGACGAAGATCGCCGAGCGCACCAAACTGCTCAGCCAACTCGAGCAGGCCAAGATGCAGGAGCAGGTCAGCGCTTCGCTTCGGTCGATGAGCGAGCTCGCAGCGCCGGGCAACACCCCGAGCCTGGATGAGGTGCGCGACAAGATCGAACGCCGCTACGCCAATGCCATCGGTTCGGCCGAGCTCGCGCAGAACTCGGTGCAGGGCCGCATGCTCGAAGTGCAACAGCAGAGCGTGCAGATGGCCGGGCATTCCCGGCTGGAGCAGATCCGCGCCTCCATGCGCGGAGATCAGCTGCCTGCGGGT
>DASQCE010000091.1:0-2775 GCA_035634855.1 Mycobacterium sp. | reverse complement strand
TCGACGATGATGTCCTGCGTCGCCAGTCGGCCGATCGCGGCGGCCGGCGGGCACAGCCGCATGGCCTCGTGTAGCACCGCAACGGTGTAACCCAGGTGCGGAACGTCCTCCGGGGTGAGTTCGCGATCGCCGACGGCGGCGGCCTCCGCGGCAACGCGGTCCTGGATCTCGCGATGACATCCCAGCGCCCACAATGCGTAGGCCACTGTCGTTGCAGTGGTGTCGTGGCCGGCGCCCATGAAAACAACGAGGTCATCGCAGATCTCGTCGTCGGTCAGCGACCGACCCGTCGCCGGGTCGGTGGCCGCGATCAAAGCGTGCACCAACGGCGCATCCCGGGTTGGATCGGCGCGGCACGCCTGCAGGGCGTCGTTGGCGATCTGGCGGATGATCGCCGCCGCGGCGCGTGCCCGGCGCCGCGGCGGGGTCGGCAGCCATTTTGGTGCGCGTATCGGCGCCAGCCCGCGGTCCGCGACATATGTGAGCACGGTGCGCAGTGGCTCGGCGAGCGCGTCGGCGCGTTCGTCGAGGTCGAGTCCGAGCACCGATCGACCCAATGCCCGCAGTGTGAGCCGGCGGCACTCTGTGTCGAGGTCGATTTCGCCGCCATCGGTCCAGCTGTTGGCGATCGTGTCTGCGGCCGTGGACATCTGGCTGCCGAAGTCGCGGACGCGGTGCTTGGTAAAGACTGGCTGCAGCGCGCGTCTGCGGGGCAGCCAGGCGTCATGGGTAACGACGAAAAGGTTCGGCCCCAGCAGTTGTCGCATTTCCTGATGAACCTTGTTTCGTTCCACAAGTGCGTCCGGACGGCCGAGGATGTCGCGCGCACCTTGGGGCGTCGTGGCGATGACGATGGGCGGCAGCAGCCAGTTCGGGCCGAAACTCAGCCGGGTCACCGGACCGCCTGCGTCGCGTAGCGTTTGCTGGCCGGTGTGAAAGACCCGCAGCGCGGTCAACTGCTGCCGGATCGGCAGCGGATTCCTTGGGACGAGCGGCAGCGCGCCGACACCGGCCTTGTCTGCTATTGCGTTGACCGTCGCGACCATGGCTGCTCCTTCATCGCTGACCGCGGACAGCTGCTGCGGCTCACGACAAGGATCACGGCGTTGAGGTGCGGCGACTAGCGTAGATAGCTACTCGAGTTTGTTGCAGATTTCGGTGCGAGTACCTGTCACTCCCTGAAGGACGAAACGGCCTTCAGTGGCCCCCGTGATTTGGCCGGCCGGGGGCGGCAGATTGCACAGATTCGTTCGATCGCGGGGTACTCGGGCGTCGCGGCGGTCTGAGATCCTTTGGCGAGCAATGTGGTAGACGAGACCGGCGCCCATCGCCGGTGACCCGAGCGGCCGGCGTGACTGGTGCCGACAGCATCAACGCGACATGCGACTGGGAGCATGTCGCCACACCGGTAGCACATAACAAATCCGCGGACGATCCGAGTTGTTGCACCGCCCAAGCGCATTGTCCGCGGGTTCGTCAGGTCAGCACCAGTTCACGTCGACGTCGGAGCCCTGGTAGTTGACGTGTACCGAGCAATCGACTGGGCGGATGGTCGCCGAGTCCGAGTGCGTCGAGTAGACCGCGTCGTGACTGGGGGTGACGTAGTCGGGGGCCGCCATCGCGGGTCCCGCCAGGCCGAGGGTGATCGCGCCGAACGCGCCTGCACTGGCCATGGCAAGGGCGAATTTCTTCATTTCCTGACTCCTTTGTCCGACTTAGACGAGCTAAGTTCTTGCCGTCCCGTGGAACGCGCATCGCGAGATCACGATTCCGTCACGAGGTCGATTTCTGCCCAGCTCACAACCTCGGCCGGGGTGTGGCGGGCGTCACATACACAAGGTCGATGCGCGTCGAACCGGGACGTCAGTGCGCGTGCGCGCACACCGTGCGGACGCTGGCGGCGGGGTCGTCGCCGACCGCATGTCCGACCGGATCGGCGACCGCACCAGCGGAGTGCACCACGCGGCCGCCGACCAGCGTCACCTCGGCGCGCTCGTCGAGCAGTCCCGCGGGGTCGTGCTCGTGGGCGTAGAGGTCGCCGGACCACACCACTAGGTCGGCGAGCATGCCGGGGGCAATGCGGCCGCGGTCGTGTTCGGCGTGCCAGGCGCGCGCACCGTGCACGGTGTAGGCCTGCAGAGAACGGTCGATGCCGACGCGCTCCTCGGGTGTCCACCCGTTGGACCCGTCCAGCCCGGCGCGGGTTGCGGCCGAGAAGACGCCGACGAGCGGGTCCATCTCACCGACCTGCCAATCGCTCGAAAACGCCACTGTCGCACCGGAATCAAGCAGGCTGCGAAACCGCCAGGCGCGGCTCCAGCGCTCCTCGCCGACGTTGTCCATCCAGGTGCCCGCCACCAGGTCGGGTGAGCAGTGCCGCGGCTGCATCGCCGCGGTGACCGCGAGCTCGCGGAACCGGGGCAGGTCGTCGGGGTGCAGGCATTCGACGTGCACGATGCCGTGCCGCCGGTCGCGGGTGCCGTTGATACGCGCGGCGTGCTCGATCGCGTCGAGCGTGAGCCGGATACCGGCGTCTCCCGTTGCGTGCGTGTGTGTTTGGAAACCGAGCCGGTCGAGTTCGGTCAGCACGTTGACGAGCGCGCGGCCGGGGTAGCTCGGCCGGCCCCGAACGCAGGGGCGGTTCGCGTAGTCCTCCAGCATCAGCGCCGTGTGTGGCTCGATGACGTCGTCGGCGTAGAGCTTGACCGGGCCGAGCCGCAACAGTGGATTCGGCTGCATGCCGTCGACGGCGTCGCGCAGCCGGCGTCGAAACGC
>DASQCE010000090.1:0-3476 GCA_035634855.1 Mycobacterium sp. | reverse complement strand
GCAGTGTTGACACCGCATCTTGTCTGGCCCGCACGGACGCCGCGTGCAGATCGCACACCCGGTCGATCGCGATGCGGTCCAAGTCGGGCACCGTCCGCGTCATCGCCTCGACACACTCCGCGAGTACGCCAGCATCGACTTCGCCGGCGACGCAACGCACCGGACGCCGGGCAGCGCCGAATTAGTAGTCAGATTCGAGTCGGCGCCGGTGTCGGAGCGTCGCGGCGGCGGCTGCCAGTTCGGTGATGCGTGCCCAGTTGCCGCTGGCGACAACATCTGACGGCGTGAGCCAAGAGCCGCCGACGCAACCGACGTTCGGCAACGCCAGATACTGGTGGGCGTTGGTGGTGGAGATGCCGCCGGTCGGGCAGAAGCGTGCCGCCGGGATCGGTGAACTGACCGACTTGAGGTAGTTCGCCCCGCCGGCGGCCTCGGCCGGGAAGAACTTCAACTCGGTGTATCCGGCTTCGAGCGCGGTCAGGATCTCCGAAACCGTTGCCACACCGGGCAGGTGGGGCAATCCGGACTCGGTCATCGCCCGCAGCAGAGTCGGTGTGCTGCCGGGCGAGACGAGGAACTGTGCGCCCGCGGACGCCGCTTGCTTGGCCTGGCTTGGTTCCACGATGGTGCCCGCGCCGAGGAAGATCTCGGGAACTTCACCGGCGATACGCTCGATGGCGGTGAGCGCCACCGGGGTGCGCAGCGTCAGTTCGATCACCGGCAGCCCACCGGCCACCAGCGCACGCGCGATGGGGACGGCGTGGTCGACATCATCGACCACGACGACGGGAATGACGGGGACACGGTTGAGCAGTGATTGGGTCATCGGTTTCTCCTGGATCATGAAGCGGCGTAGGCGGGAAAGACGCTGGCGCCCTGGTCTGCGGGACCCACGGCAGCGCGCATGCTGGCGAACAGTTCACGTCCGGTGCCCACCATCTCAGCAGCGGTGGGTGCGCTACCGGTTGGGGTGCGGGCAGCGAACTCATCATCCGGAACGTGCAGTGTCAGTGTGCCGGTCACCGAGTCGACGGTGATGGCGTCACCGTTGCGAACCCGCGCCAAGGGACCTCCGCTGGCGGCTTCGGGCGTGAGATGAATGGCCGCCGGGACTTTTCCGGAGGCGCCCGACATCCTGCCGTCGGTCACCAGCGCCACCCGGTGGCCGCGGTCCTGCAGGACGCCCAAGGCGGGGGTCAGCTTGTGCAACTCGGGCATGCCGATCGCGCGGGGACCCTGATAGCGCAGTACCGCGACCAGATCGCCGTCCAACTCGCCAGCCTCGAAGGAGGCGAGGAAATCGGCCTGGTCGTCGAAGACGACGGCAGGGGCGGTGATCGTGCGATGCTCGGGTTTGACGGCTGATGTCTTGATGACGCACGAACCGAGGTTGCCGGCAAGGGTTTTCAGCCCTCCGTCGGTGTCGAAGGGATCCTCCACACCGCGCAACACCGAGGTGTCGTGGCTCATCGTGGTGCCGTCCAACCACATCACGCCGTCCCCGTCGAGCTTGGGTTCCTGCGTGTAGCGGCGCAGGCCAGGTCCGACCACGGTCTGCACGTCCTCGTGCAGCAGGCCCGCATCAAGCAGTGAAGCAATCGCGAAGCCGAGCCCGCCCGCGGCGTGGAAGTGGTTCACGTCCGCGCTGCCGTTGGGATAGATCCGGGCCAACAGCGGAACGGTCGCGGACAGTTCGGAAATGTCGTTCCAGGTCAAGGTGATTCCGGCGGCCTGCGCGATGGCGACCAGGTGCATGGTGTGGTTGGTTGAGCCGCCCGTGGCGAGCAGTGCGACGCAGCCGTTGACGATCGCGCGTTCGTCGATCATCTCCCCGACCGGGGTGTAATTCTCACCCAACGCCGTGAGCGCGGTGACCTGGCGGCCTGCTTCTGCGGTGAGCGCGGTACGCAGCGGCGTGCCCGGGTTGACGAAGCTCGAACCCGGCAGGTGTAGGCCCATCACCTCCATCAGCAGCTGATTGGAGTTGGCGGTGCCGAAGAAGGTGCATGTTCCGCTGCCGTGATACGACGCAGCCTCGGCGTCGAGAAGCTCTTCACGGCCCACCTTGTTCTCGGCGTACAGCTGCCGGACCCGGGCTTTCTCACCGTTGGGCAGACCGGAGGTCATGGGCCCGGCGGGGACGAACACCGTGGGCAGGTGCCCGAAAGCAAGTGCCCCGATGAGCATGCCGGGCACGATCTTGTCGCACACGCCGAGCATCAGCGTGGCGTCGAACATGTCGTGCGACAACGCAATTGCGGTCGACATTGCGATCACGTCGCGGCTGAACAGCGAGAGTTGCATGCCGTCGCGACCTTGGGTGATCCCGTCGCACATGGCGGGCACACCGCCGGCGAACTGTGCGATGCCGCCGGCCTCGAGTACCGCCTGCTTGAGCTGGGCGGGAAACGCTTCGAAGGGTTTGTGCGCGGACAGCATGTCGTTGTACGCCGACACGATCGCGATGTTCGGCTTGACCATGCCCCGCAGGGCTTTCTTGTCTGCCTTGCCGGAGGCAGCGAAGCCGTGCGCCAGGTTCGCGCACGCGAGCCGGCCGCGCGCCGGTCCACGGTCACCCGCTTCGCGGATTTGTTTCAGGTACGCGGCGCGGGGTGCGCTACTTCGTTCGGTGATGCGATCGGTCACGGTCTTCAGGACCGGATGGATGGTGTTCACGGTGTTACTCCTTCGTGCTAGGTACGGCCGTCGCGTTCGATGAGGGTGGTCGCATCGGTGGGACCGCTGGTGCCCGCGGGATATCGGCGTGGGACGCGCTCGGACTGCTGCCAGCCGACCAGCACCGGCTCGACCCAGGCCCATGCCGCTTCGACCTCGTCGCGGCGCATGAACAGGGTCGGGTTGCCTTGCACGACGTCCATGAGCAGGCGTTCGTAGGCGTCGGGGGAGGGCCGTTGAAATGTGTCGGTGTAGTTGAGGTCCAACGACACGGGCTTCAGCTTGATGCCGCCGGGTCCGGGCTCCTTCGCGGTCATGTGCAGGCGCATGCCTTCTTCGGGCTGCAGTTGGATGACCAGCTTGTTGGGTTCGCTAACGCCGTCGCTGTCCGGAAACATCGGATGCGGAACGGGTTTGAACTGAATGACGATCTCCGAGCAGCGTTGCTCCATCCGCTTGCCGGTGCGCAGGTAGAACGGCACGCCGGCCCAACGCCAGTTGCGCACCTCGGCCTTCACCGCGACAAACGTCTCGGTGCGGCTGTCGGGGTTCTCCGCGTCGTCCTTGTATCCGGCAACGGCGACCCCGTCGACCAGACCCGGCGCGTACTGGCCGGCGACGGTGCAGCGCTCCACGTCCTGAGGTGTCATCGGCTTGAGCGCCTGCAGGACCTTGAGCTTCTCGTCGCGGACGGTTTCACGGTCGACATAGGTCGGCGGTTCCATCGCCACCAGACACAACACCTGCAGCAGATGGTTCTGCACCATGTCGCGCAGCGCACCGGAGTTGTCGTAGTACCC
>DASQCE010000089.1:0-4778 GCA_035634855.1 Mycobacterium sp. | reverse complement strand
CGCCAGGGTGGTGCCTTCCAGCCGCCAACCGTCCCCCAACACCGACGCGGCGGCGCGCATCGCCAGAATCTCGGCATGCGCGGTCGGATCACCGAGCTCCTCGCGCATGTTGGCCGCCCGCGCCAGCTCGGTGCCGTCGGCGGCGACGATCACCGCGCCGACCGGCACATCGCGAAGGCCTGCACCCCCTGCGGCGTCGAGTGCGGCCCTGATCAGCTCTTCGTCGGGCGTCACCGATCGAGGCGGTCGAGCACGGCCGACAGCTCGTCGGCGAACCCCATCTCGCGCGCGATCCGGCCCAATTGTTCGTCGGCGTACAGGTCGGACTCGTCGAGGATGACGCCCAGCACCGCCTCCGGCAGGCCGACGTCCACCAGCAGGCCGAGGTCGCCCTCCTCGAACGGGTCGGCTTCTTCGAGTTCCTCAGGGGAGATGTCGTTGTCGAGCTTCTCCAGCACCTCGGCGGCGATGTCGTAGTCGAGCGCCGCGGTGGCGTCCGACAGCAGCAGCCGCGTGCCCGCAGGTGCTGGGCGCACGATCACGAAGAACTCGTCGTCAACGTCGAGTAACCCGAAAACAGCGCCTGCGCTACGTAATTCGCGCAGTTCGGTTTCCGCGACGGTCAAGCTGTTCAGAGCGGCACGGCGCATCGCCGAGCAACGCCACTTGCCGTCCTCGCGCACGACGGCCACGCCGAAGCCGGCGGGCATGTCCGCGGCCTGACCCTGCGCCGGTGCACTTTGTGCTCCCATGTGGGCTAACGGTAGTCCCCGACGGCAGAGCTTGACTAGCAATCGACACCAAGCCTGACGTCGGCCGATACAGGCGATGTGCCAATCTTGGAGGGTGACAAACGCACCTCTTTGTGTGGTGGGTCTGGGACTAATCGGGGGCTCCGTGATGCGCGCCGCTGCCGCCGCCGGGCGCGACGTTTTCGGGTACAACCGCTCCATCGACGCGGTGCAGGCGGCGAAATTCGACGGCTTCGACGCCACCGAGAACCTCGACGAGGCCCTGGCCCGCGCCGCCGACAGCAAAGCCTTGATCGTGCTTGCCGTGCCGGTACCCGCGCTGCCGCTTATGCTGCCTCATATCCGCGACTCCGCGCCGGAATGCCCGCTGACCGATTTGACCAGCGTGAAGGGCGCAGTACTGGAGGAGGTGCAATCCTTCGGCCTGCTGGAGCACTTCGTCGGAGGCCATCCAATGGCCGGGACGGCACACTCGGGCTGGTCCGCCGGCAACCCCCGGCTGTTCGTCGGTGCACCGTGGGTGGTCAGCGTCGACGACCATGTCGACCCCGACGTCTGGACGATGGTGATGAACCTTGCGCTGGCCTGCGGCTCCGTCGTCGTCCCAGCCCGCTCCGACGAGCACGACGCCGCCGCGGCGACCATTTCACATCTGCCGCACCTGCTCGCCGAGGCGCTCGCGGTTACAGCGGGCGAGGTTCCGCTGGCATTCGCGCTCGCCGCCGGGTCCTTCCGCGATGGAACCCGGGTGGCAGCCACCGGGCCGGATCTGGTGCGCGCCATGTGCGAGGCCAACGCAGATCAGCTGTTGCCCGTGTTGGAACGCACCCTTGCCCTGCTCGGCGATGCGCGCGACGCGCTGGCCGCGAAGGGCCCGCTGACCGAGCTGGTCGAGGCCGGTCATGCCGCCCGCATCCGCTACGACAGCTTCAGCAGACCGGAGATCGTCACTATCGTCATCGGCGAGGAGAACTGGCGCCAGGAGCTCGCCGCGGCGGGTCGCGCCGGCGGGGTGATCAGATCCGCTCTGCCAACCCTGGGTAGTCGAGTATGAAGCCTTCGTCGTCGACCCTGATCGTGGTCTCGGCGACGGGCGAATGCAGTTTTATCCCGTCGGGAGCGCTGCTGTAGCTGATGGTCGCTGGCTCCACCGTCAGCTCGGGCAGCCGCACGTAGACCAACGGCAGTGTCACCGAATCACTGCGCTGATAGAGCCCGGTGCGCCGGATCGGCAGCGCGTTGAAGAACGGGCTGAAGATCACATCGACATCGAGCGCGCCGTCATAAGCAGCGCGTTTCGACTCGCCGGTGTGCTGCTGAACCAGCCACATGTTCTCCTCGTCGCGAGCGATCGACAGCTGGCGCTCGCGCTCGGCAAGTGTGACGGTCAACGACAGCCGCTTGCTCCCACCGGCTTCGTCGGTCACCAGGTCGTAGGACGCGGAAAAAGCCGGGTGCGACGGCGTCGCGGCCGCGACGATCCTGCCGTACGCCTTGATGCGGTTGCCCGACAGTTGAACCCGTACGGACTCCATCTGGGGAACGTCATGCGCGCGCCAGGTCAAGATCGCCGACCAGGCGTCTTTGTGCTCCTCGCGTGCGCGGGCGCCTTCCGTCACATCAGAGCGGCCTGCTTCACTCACCCCCCTACCGTAAGCGAAGGATCGCCTCCTTCGTAGCGTGCTACCGAAGTGCGTTGTGAGCGTGCTCCCGATTCGAGGACGACCTCGTCGCCCAGCAACGGCTGCGGCATCCGCCGCAGCCTGCCGGTGCCCGGCACTGACGCCCACACCGCGAAAGCCAGCGCGGCGTCAAGGATCAACGCGAGCGCGGTGACCATCAGCGCACCGACCAACGCGAGGTAGAACTGCCGCACCTTGATGCCGTCGATCAGATAGCGACCCAGGCCGCCGAGGCTCGCATACGCCGCGACGGTCGCGGTGGCCACGATCTGCAGCGTCGCTGTGCGCAGCCCTCCGAGGATCAGCGGCATCGCGTTGGGCACCTCGACGCGCAGCAGAACCCGCGACTCCGTCATCCCCATCGAACGTGCGGCGTCGACAATTGCACGGTCCACATTCGCGATGCCTGCGTAGGTTCCGGCCAACAGCGGCGGGATGCCCAGCAACATCAGCGCCACCGTCGGCGGCACCAGGCCAAGCCCCCACAGCAGCACGCCCAGCAACAGCACACCCAGCGTGGGCAGCGCGCGAAGCGCGTTGACACCGGTGACGACGAGGAACGTGCCGCGGCCCGTGTGCCCGATCAGCATCCCGATCGGCACCGCGACCAATACCGACACCAGCACCGCGACGACGGTGTACTGCAGGTGTTCTGCGATCCTGGCGGCCAGCCCCGCAGGCCCGCCCCAGTTGGCCGCGGTGAAGATGTACGACAGAGCCTGCTGCAGGAAATTCATGCCGCCGCCTTCACTTTCGGCCTGCCGATGCGACTGGCACGCGTCCACGGCGTGAGCAACCGCCCGCCGAACATGATCAGCGTGTCGATGACGATCGCCAACACGAAGATCGCGATGATGCCCGCGATGATCTGGTCGCTCTTGTCGGACTGGTAGCCCTCGGTGAACCAGGTGCCCAAACCGCCGATGCCGATCACCGAACCGACCGACACCATCGAGATGTTGGTGACGGCGACGACGCGCAGGCTGGCGATGAGCACCGGAATCGACAGCGGCAGTTCGACTTTCAGCATGCGGACCAGGGGCTTGTAGCCAACGGCGGTGGCGGCGTCGCGCACGAGCTCTGGCACGGCGTCGAGCGCCTCAGGCACCGCCCGCACCAGCAGCGCCGTCGTGTACAGCGTCAGGGCGACGATGACGTTGGCCTCGTCGAGGATGCGGGTAGGAATGATCAGCGGCAGCACGACGAACAGCGCCAGCGACGGAATCGTGAAGATGATGCTGGCGGTGATCGTCGTCAACCGCCGAAACGTGGTGGTGCGCTGGATCAGCGCGCCCAGCGGGACCGCGATCAAGAGGCCCAGAACAATCGGAATCAGCGACAGCCGAAGATGAATTACCGTCAGTGCCCA
This sequence comes from Mycobacterium sp., assembly GCA_035634855.1. Classification (GTDB taxonomy): domain Bacteria; phylum Actinomycetota; class Actinomycetes; order Mycobacteriales; family Mycobacteriaceae; genus Mycobacterium. Next base: position 975 of record DASQCE010000089.1, on the reverse strand, counting down.
GGCGTCGTCGAGGTGGCTTAACAGATAGCGCACGCTCAGTCCCTCTCGGGTGGGCCGAGTTTCGGCAAGGCTTTCGGCCGCTGCGTGTTCAGTGCCGCCAATACGTCGTCGGCCAGCACGCCTCCGACAGGCCGGCCGTCGTCGTCGACCGCCACGCCCAGCCCGGACGGGGACGACAACGCCGCGTCCAGCGCCTGGCGCAGCGAGTCGTCGGGCCGGAACAGTGATCCGCCGCCGTAGGTGCTGTCGTAGAGGGAGCTGCCTTTGCGGTGTAGCTGCACACCTTCGGCGTTGACCCAGCCGAGCGGCGTGCCGTCGGATTTGAGGATCAGCACCCAGTCGCTCGGGCCCAACGTGAGGCCGTCGATCTCGGTTTCGGCGACGGTTCGAATGTCGTGCAGCGACAGCCCGGTCGCGTGCCGGAACTGAAGCCCGCGATATCCGCGGTCGGCGCCGATGAAACCCGCCACGAAGTCGCCAGCAGGGTTCGACAACAGGCGGAACGGTTCGTCGTACTGCTGCAGCACACCGCCGCGGCCGAACACCGCGACCTTGTCGCCGAGCTTGAGCGCCTCGTCGATGTCGTGGGTGACGAACACGATCGTCTTCTGCAATTCGCTTTGCAGCCGCAGGATTTCGGTCTGCAGCTCTTCACGGACCACGGGGTCCACAGCGCTGAACGGCTCATCCATCAACAGGATTGGCGGATCGGCGGCGAGTGCGCGCGCGACGCCGACGCGCTGCTGCTGACCGCCCGAGAGCTGGGCCGGGAAGCGATTGGCCAATTTCGGGTCGAGGCCAACGCGTTCCAGCACGCCGAGCGCCGCTTTACGGGCCGTGCGTCGCGACTCGCCGCGCAGCACCGGCACAGTGGCGACGTTGTCGATGACGCGCTGATGCGGCATCAGCCCGGCGCTTTGGATCACGTAGCCGATGCCAAGGCGCAGCTTCACCGGATCGACCTTGGCGACATCG
>DASQCE010000088.1:0-8189 GCA_035634855.1 Mycobacterium sp. | reverse complement strand
GGCCAGGGTGTGCTCCGGACGTTCGGCCGATGCGCCCCGGTGCGCCACCACGAACGGGTGGCCGCCGAGCATGCCCTCGCCCGAGTTCATACGGCTATGCTGCCGGGTTCTGCCCTTCGGACTCAACCGCAGTGGCCGGTTCGGGCTCGGGATCCGTTCGCTTGTCGGTCGGCGGGGCTTCGGCGATCTGATCGTCCCGCACGATCACCCAGCGCTTGGCGGGCCGCTCCACCGGCTGGCGCTCGAACCCGAGGAACACCTTCATCACCAACAACAGCGCCGCCAGCGCCAGCAGGTAGGCGACGATCGTGGTCACCGTGTTGTCGGCGATGCCCTGTGGATCCTGCGTGAAACTCGTCGCGATCGAGAGCACCGACACCGCGGTGCTGAAGACCCAGACAAGCCACCACACGACGATCGGCTTGCGCAGCCACCTAAGCCGCTCTTCGACGCCTGCCAACTCGAGCACGTACACCGGCGCCCAGGCCAGATTCACCAGCGGCACAAGGCAACCCGCGCGCAACGCCCACACCGGGCGCGGATCGTCACGTCTGTGGTATGCGAACGCCGCCGCCCGCCGGGCGATCAACCAGTTCGTCAGCACCACCGCGCTGGCGACGATCATGAATAGCGCGATGACGCTGACGAGCACGCCCAGCCAGGTGGCCGAGAACGCCACCACCTTGTTCAACAACACCGATCGGTTGACGATCAACAGCGCGTAGCGCACAACATGCACGAGTGCGGCGACACCGAGCACGACCATCGTTGCGATGAGGGTGGTACGCACCGCCGCCAGGGAGGGGCCCCGGCGCCCGCCGGCCGTGTGCAGCTCGGGCGCCTCGAAATCGTCGATCAGACCCCACCTCGGGATGACGCCGTAGCGGGGAGTGGGGCCGAGAGGCCGCCTGAGACGACGCGGCGGCGGGGCTGCACCCGGTCGCACCGCGATCCAGCGATATCCGGTCGGCAACCGGGCCGGCGTGTGTCCCCCGCCTGAAGGCGGCGAGCCGAGCCCGCCGGACCCCAGCGACGGCGCTGTCGGACGGGCGCTCCACTCGGCTCCAAGCGCGGGGCCCGACGGCGCAAGCAGCGTCCCGTGGCACCGCGGGCACCACACGCGCCTGCGTTCGCGCACGTTCCACCGCGTTCCGCACGCAGAACACACCTGAATCATTTCGCTCCTCGCGTACGCACGATCACTTCGCTCCTCGCGTGCGCACGATCATCCGACCAGCCTAGCGACGGCCGGTCAGATGGCGCCCGTACCACCGTCGTCGGTGACCACAGGACGGCCTGCACCCGCCCAGGCCAACATGCCGCCAGACACATTCACGGGAGCGTAGCCGTTGCGGGCCAGATACTGCGCCACCCGTTGCGACCGGCCGCCCGCCTGGCACACCACGAACAGCTTCGCGTCTGCGTCGATCTCGTCGATGCGTGACGGAACCTGGCCCATCGGGATGTGCTGGGCGCCGGGTGCGTGACCGCGCTGCCATTCGTGGTCCTCGCGTACGTCGAGCAGGACCACCGACCCGTCGAACGTCGACGGAACATCGGCGATCTGTGTTTGCGCGACCTCGACCTCGTCCATGCGGTCCATGCTGACACGGCGTGTTGTGGGCGCTCCACCGCAATGGCGTCAAGCGGCACGCGGGCGCAGCGTCAGCAATGCCGGACTATCCACAATTTCCACAGGTTTATCCACAGCCCCTCAGCGGGCGAAACTCGTTTGAGCCGCCGAATCTGTGGGCTCGCTGGAAATCGCTGTGGATAACCTTGTGCGGGCAGCGGCCGCCGATCAACAGGTCGATGTCCGCCGAGCGAAATGACTTGCCACGCTAAGTTTTCAACCGCACAGTCCGATAGCTGGCGCGCCTGTCGTCCATTCGGGTGACAATGCCCGTGCCCCTGGACGGGTCGGCTGCGCATCGCCGGGTTTTCTGTATGTGCCGGGCCTCGCCATCTGCGGAGCTCAAATCTTCGCTTCATCCACAGCTCCGGCGGACGGACCGACCGAACGCCTCTGTGACCGCGGAATTTGCACGTGGCCGGTGGCGATTTTTCACTCGACACAAGAGGGGTTATGATCGGCGTCACACGAGCTGTTTGTGACAGATCTCAATGGGGGAGGGCCAAAGATCGTGCAGGTCAGGAGCGTTTGATGGCGTCGCATCCGATGGGTCCGGGGTCCGCTGTACCGCCGTCTGAGTGGCACTCCGCTGCAAACGTCTACACCCGTGGCCAGCTGATGGCGTGTGTGCGTGCCGGTGTCATCGCTCTTGTGTTGTTGGGCATTCTCGCTCTGATCGTTTTGCTCTGAACCCTGGCCACGTCGGCTGTACATGTGTCGCCGCATCTCTAACTGCGTTGTGCGCAAAGGAACCCCCGGCTCAGCCTTGGTGGTGAGCCGGGGACCCGTTGTGCCGGCGATGTGAATTTTCTCAGGCGGGCGGGTAGACCCCCATGCCCTTGGCCTTCTCGGTCTGCCAGAAGATGTCGGCGATCTCGTCGATCGTCTTGAGCAACTTCTCGGCAACGGCGACGTCGGTCGACTTCTTGACGTCACCCGCACCGTGGACCCCGTCCCAGAACAGTTGGTGCAGGTTCGGGAACTGCTCGAAGTGCTCCTTGGTGAAGAAGTCGGCCCACAGCACCATCAGGTGATGCTTGACCTCCTCGGCGCGCTGCTCCTTGATGATGATGGCGCGCGTGCGGAAGTGCTCGTCGTCGGAGTCGTGGAACTTCTGAAGCGTCTTCAGGCAAGAGAGGGCCTCGATCTTGGCCTGGGCGGGATCGTAGACGCCGCAGTACAGATCGCAGTGGGCATGAGCGGGGGTTGCGTTGGCGAATAGTCGATGCAGCATGGTCCTAAACCTACCCTTTGGGAGTGTGCCGAAACCATCCGCTGCGACGGAGGCCGCTACGCCGGTTCGCCGTCGTTGAGGACTCGATGCGGCCAGCGCTCAAGCCCGGCGACGGGCTTCTGGCGCTGAGCGGTGGCGCCCCTCGGCGCGGCCAGATCCGTGTGTTCCCCGATCCGACGCTGCCCTCGCGGTGGCTCGTCAAGCGTGTCGGCGGCGTGCGCGGCGCCGGTCGCAATGTGACGTTCGAGGCCTGCTCGGACAATCCCCGAGCGCCAGGTGTCGTCGACTCGCGGCAGTTCGGGTGGGTAGCGGCGGCGGGTTCCTACCGCGTGTTGTGGACCGTCCGTAGCCGAGGCTGACTCGAGATATCCCCACACGTTTCGGTAACGGTTCTTTTCGCATTTACTCGCCGTTAGCACTCGTGTCCACTTGCGTGCCAGGCGTGGCCTACCGCATTCTGAGCAAATCGACCCACGGGCGTGTCGGGGCATCCGAACACCGATGACGCGGAGGCGATATGGAGATGGGCTCCGGTCGGGCGATCGAGATCGCCCCGTTTCATTCACGCGGGTCCCTCAAGGGATTCGTGGTCTCCGGCCGCTGGCCGGATTCGACCAAGGAGTGGGCGCAGCTACTGATAGTTGCCGTGCGCGTCGCATCACTTCCTGGGTTGCTCTCCACCACAACGATTTTCGGCGCCCGTGAGGAGCTGCCGGACGAGCCGGTGCCTGGGACCGTCGGGCTGGTGGTCGCCGAAGGCACCGTTGTCGGTGAATCAGCGGTTCCGCCAGGCTATTTCGCGGAGCACCAGCCGCAGGCACTGCTAATGCTGCATCCCCCATCGGAGACCATTCCGTCGCTGCCGGAGTGTACGGGCGCCGCGTCGGGTTGCGTGCTGCTACCCGGGCTTCCGTATCTTGGTCTGGAGCATCGTGCCGCCTGGGTCGAAGCCGAAGCGGACGGCACGGTGACGTCGATGGTGAGCCGCGTCGGCGTCGACCCCATCAGCCATCCCGACACCGCTATCTTGGCCATGCTGCTTGCGGCATAAGGGTTTTCGAACGATTTGATTCGTCGACCGGAATGCTCGATTCGGGTTCCCGAACTTGCCTCGCCAAGTGGCGCCCCCGTGAAATCGCCGTTATCGTCGATAATGTCAGCGAAGGGGAGTAGCCCCCAATCGTCGAGTCGACATACTGGCGCACAGCCCGGCCGGCGAACCGCAGAGCGGTGGGCGAGACCTTCGACCGAAGTCTGACGGGTCGTGAGCGATTGGCCCGTCGGCGACGTGTCGAAAGGTCGTCCCCATGCTCACCGCCGCACTTGTCAGTCTCTCCGTGGTGTTCGTCGCCGAGCTCGGCGACAAGTCGCAGCTGATGACCATGACCTACGCCTTGCGTCATCGCTGGTGGGTGGTGCTGTCCGGCGTCGGCATCGCGTCGTTCATGGTGCACGGGCTCTCTGTGACGATCGGCCACTTCATCGGACTCACGCTGCCGGAGCGACCGATCGCATTCGCGGCGGCGATCGCCTTCCTGTTGTTCGCGGGGTGGACATGGCGCGAGGGTCGCGCGCGCGATGACGACGAAGTGAAGGTCGCCGAACCGCGGCATGTACTGCTTGCCGTCATCTCCTCGTTCGTGCTGGCCGAACTCGGCGACAAGACGATGCTCGCCACTGTCGCCCTGGCCAGTGATCACAACTGGGCCGGGGTCTGGATCGGTGCCACGGCGGGCATGGTGCTCGCCGACGGGGTGGCCATCGCGGTGGGTGCGGTGCTGCACAAGCGGTTGCCCGAGCACTTCCTGCACGGCCTGGCCAGTGTGCTTTTCCTGCTCTTCGGATTGTGGCTGCTCCTCGACGGTGCACTCGGCCTTCTGTGGGTCGCGGTCGGGGTAACTGGCGCGGTTGCAGTGGTCGCAACGACTGCGGCCGCGGTGACCCTCGTCCGGAACCGTCGCGAGCATTCGCTGGCGCTGCCGCCGCTTGAATCGTCGCGGGATCGCGGCGGGTCTCCGGCTGGCTACTGTCGGTCGAACGACTGACCACGTTCGCCCCGGCCACCCCGCTATCTGGCGTCACGTGGCGGGGGAGCAGGCCGACGGGCGTCATTCCGACCTCCTTGCCTACGCAACTAGCAAACACTGGATTCCGCTTCGCGACGCGTGATCGCAGTTGCCCGTGGTGTACATCGGCATTCCTGTGACGAACTGCGTCGAACATCGAGGAAAGTCACTTCGACGCAACCGTTATTATTTGCTTCGCCGCATCGTAGGATGACGGTGCCGGCGCACACCGACAACGCCGTTAAGACCTGTAGCGGCCCCCGTAAGGAAAAGGCGGGTTAACTTTTTAGCGGTTTGCACTTGGTTGTTGGCACAACTCTCGCTACGATGATCAGCAAATACGCCGCCCTAGAAACCCGCTCGCAAAGCATGTGGAGGTCAGATCGATGAGCAAGACATTCGCCGCCCGCCTAAACCGCCTGTTCGACACGGTTTATCCACCCGGTCGCGGCCCGCACACGTCGGCGGAGGTCATCGCAGCGCTCAAGGCTGAGGGCGTCACGATGTCGGCTCCGTACCTGTCTCAGCTTCGCTCAGGCAACCGCACCAACCCCTCGGCAGCCACCATGGCCGCCCTTGCCAACTTCTTCCGTATCAAGCCGGCCTACTTCACCGACGACGAGTACTACGAGAAGCTCGACAAGGAATTGACCTGGCTGGCGAGTATGCGTGACGAGGGTGTTCGCCGTATTGCAGCGCGCACCGTCGGGTTGTCCGCCGAGGCCCAGCAGGACATTGTTTCGAAGGTCGACGAGCTGCGTCGCCAGGAGCACCTGGACGATTAGCCCGCTGGGCGCCACACCGCGGCGCCCTGCGAATCTAGGAAATTTCGTGGGCCCACACCGCAGGTCTGGGTGTAGGCACGCTTAGACACTCCCACTGTTGGAGAGCGCCAGCAGGCGGTATTGCTGTGCGATCTCGAGGATCCATTCGCGATCCGAATACGACGTGGGCTGGCGCAGCCAGGCAAGTCCCGGGAACGCAGCGGTCGTGTGCTTCGGCGCGCCCTCTCGGCCGGCATAGACCCACTGCGCGATCGTTCGAGCCTGCTCCTGCGGCGGTACCGGCGGTGACTCGAGTTCGGACACATCGTCGGTTTCGCCGGGCTCGCGAGTGGGTCGTGCGCAGGTGGCGTCCACCGGTCGTTTACGCGCGGCGTCGGCGGCGGTGGCCTCCAGGAACAGTGCGTCGGAGATCAGCGACATCCGCTCGGCGACCCGGAACACCAGCGGGCCGCGTGGGCGTACCCCGATGCCGACGTCGGGATGGCGTCGACCGAGCTCCGTGAGCAGCGGCTGGATTATGCGCAGCTCGTGACGGGCACCAAACCAGTCTTCGACGCTGGGCAACAGCGAGCCCGCGGCGACAACCAACATGGCGCAACCGAGCAGGGTGGCCGCCGCCCCGACGCCGACGAGCTGGGTGTTACCCGCGGCCCGCAACAAGAAGAACGCGGACGCCAGCACGATCAGGACGATGCCGACGGTGAAGACGAATAAGGCGCGGCCACGCCGGCTGCGATTGGAGTGACGCATGCCGGCCCAGGAAACCAGGGACAACGCCAACAACACGTAGAGCAACGGCAGCAACCAGGACAACCTGCCGTCGCTGGAGCCGAGGTTGCGCTTGAGGTACTCCTCCGGCGACATCTCATTTTGCTGACCCGCAGCGAAGAAGATCACCAAACTCGCGACGGCGATGATCGCCGCAACGCTGTACTGCGCAATAGCAACCTTTCGAACGGTGGCGGGCCTCCGCTCCGAGGACACCGTCGTGATCATCACGCAGCTGCCTGCTGCGCAAGCGATCAATGCGACCTGTGACAGCCCCATCGAAACGTTGTTCCAGCGCAACAGGGTGTCGAGCATCAGCGTCAACGGCTGCCAGTTCAGCGCGGCCACCAGACCGAGGCTGCCCAGTGCGAGGATCATCGCGGTGCTCACCAGCGATTGCTTGTTGACCAGGGCCCAGCCAATCCGCAGGCCGGTGGCCAATCCGAGCAGACCGGCGATCACCCAGATGATCAACCAAATGCCTCTCCGAGTCGGACCTGGACGATAGACGAACGATCCGACGGCAGCCGACCGAGGCGGTAGATGAGCAGCGCCGCGAAGTCTTCGGCCTCCTGCTCGGCGTCCTCACCGGCTGGACCCATGCAGCCGGTTCGTTGGTTGAGCATGTATCCGATCAGGTCGAAGCTTGCCATCTCGGTGTTTTCCCGTGCGGCCTGGACAACCGGGATGCCCTCGTGACCGAGCACCAGGTGCCCGAGTTCGTGAGCGAGGGTGCGGTCCCAGGCGGGCAGGCCCTTTTGGATCAGGAAGACATCGCGGTCGGCGTATTGGCGCCACTGCCCGCACACTCCGGGTGGCAGATCGGCCATCGTGAGTTCGATCGGCCGTTCGCGATCCTCGCTAACGGCCTTGACGAGACGAGTTAAGGACACTTCCCCGCGTCGTGGGGCGAGATCGAGCACGTCACTGACGGCGCGGGTGACGCGGCGGCTGGCAGGCATACAACCCCCCTTCGACGAAACACTATGCGCTGTCCACCCCGCAGGGCGGGCAGATTTGTCAGTTCACAAACCGTGCGGTGCCGCTTGTGTGTACCGCATGACCCGCCTTTGCCTGGCGATATCCAACCAATCCCCCGGCGCCGGTGAGTACAAGCATGCCCGCCACACCGGGCACTGCCAAGGCCGCGACCTGGGACAACCCGGCGTACCGCAAATAATCCGTGTAGCCGATCCGGTATGAGGACGCCGGAACGGCGACGTTGCTGCCCACGTTGGCTGGCAGCGGCTCTCGACCTGCCGGTGGCTTTGCGGTCACGCCCCGAGGTACGGCCGGCAACGCCGGCGAGCCGGGCGACCCGCCGCCGCCTCCAAGACCCGTGGCTGGTGCCACGATGACCGGCAGCATGATCGGCGGGGTCGGGAACTCCGCGGCCGCAATGCCCACACCGGGCGCGACGTCGATGACGGATGGTCCGACCGGTTCGGTTGCCGGCGGCATCAGCTCCGGCGGAAGCTGCATTCGCGGCGGAACGCGGGGATGGCCGGACGGCACCTCGGGGTGTCCGCCACCGCCACCACCACCGCCGCCAGGTCCCGGCGGCTGGCCGACAGGCACGGGCCACCACGGCCAACCGGGCGAGCAATCGTTCTCGCCTTCGCACCCGCCGTTGCCGTTGTTGCCGTTGCCGTTGCCGTTGTTGCCGTTCCCGTTGCCGCCGTGGCCGTTGCCGCCGTGGCCGA
>DASQCE010000087.1:0-8571 GCA_035634855.1 Mycobacterium sp. | reverse complement strand
CGACGATGTGATCAACGTTGCGGGACATCGGATGTCGACGGGATCGATCGAGGCGGTGCTGGCCGCGCACCCGGCCGTCGCGGAGTGCGCGGTGATCGGTGTCGCCGACGAGATCAAGGGCCAGGTGCCGCGCGGTTTCGTCGTGCTCAAGGCCGGCGCGGCGGCTGAGCGGCTGGCCGACGAACTGATCGCGGCAGTACGCGAAAACATCGGCGCCGTAGCGTATTTCAAGCTTGTCGACATCGTTCCCGCGCTGCCGAAGACCCGCTCGGGCAAGATTTTGCGAAAGACCATGCGCGGCATCGCAGACGGACGCGACGAACCGCTGCCGTCGACCATCGAAGACCCGGCCGTGCTCGACGCGTTGCGGCCGATTCTGCGGAACTGACGCTGCGAACTGGACGTGCGCGAGCTGCGCCCACGCGCAAGCCGGGGAACGCAAAAGTCCCCGATATGCCACAATTTTGGGAAACTTTGTGTCTGTTCGCGCATCAACGGAAGGCGGTGTTCAGCCGTTGCTTGAACACGTCGTTGAAGCGACGGTAGGTGCTGCGCAGATCCTGTCCCGGCCATTCCTGTGGGATAAGTTCTGCGGGTAAGAGTGGATCGAGTTGAAGATGCCGGACGACCGTGACGGACAGCCCAAATTGATAAGCGAAGTCCTCGGCAGGGACCGTCTCGGCGTCGATCTCGTCGCGCATGGCGAGGGTCAGCCGCCGCGCGTCGGCTGCCCAATCATCAAGGCTGAACAGCGATCTCACCGTAGCCGCGGGAATGTTGGTTGCGGCGTCGTGGAAGTGAACACACTGCAGATCCAGCACGGCGCGCAGCGTCGGCAAGCGGTCCGGGTCGAGGTTGTCCGGACGAATCCACACGCCTTCCCGTAGTTCGGCGAGGTGCAGTGCTGTTGCGGCCTTGCGCAGCGCAAGCCGATCGGCCGCCGACCGGCGTTCCAGCGAGACCACCGCCAACTCCCACGTGCCACCCCATGGCCGAGTAGCAGCGATCCGGGATGCCTCGTCAACGCGTTGACGCCGTTCGAGCAAGCCCCCCGCGAGTGCATAGGTGCCGTCGTCGCTGGTGAGTTCCCCGTTGGCGACCATGCGCCACAAGCAGGTACGGGCGGCGCCGTCGCTGATGCCGAAGAGCGAGGCCATCGCGACCAGTTCCCCCACCGTAAGGTGCGGCTGGTCGGCACCCAGCAACGCCGTCGCAAGGACAGAACGAGCACTCAGCGACTGGTCGCCGATCAAATCGGCGACGCGGTCACGGCGCTCATCGACTGCCGGCACGCGTCCATCATCGCTCATCTCACAAACTTGTTGACGCGTGGCGCTCATAGTGTGATACTCGCACAGTATGAGCACTCCGACAACGGTGTCGGTCGCCGACGATGCGGAGATCGTTCGCCGCATCCTCGCGCACATCGACGCGGGCACGACCGATGAAGGCGACGCTTGGCGGGAGCCGGTCGAGAACTACCTAAACCCAACCCGATTCACCGCAGAGCTGGAGATGCTCCGCTCTTTTCCCAGCGTCTACCTACCGTCGGCGGCGATACCCAACCCTGGCGACCATGCCGAACGCGTCACCTTTGGGGTCCCGTTGTTCGCGGTCCGCGGCCGCGACGGCCGCGCGCGAGTGTTCCGGAACTCCTGCCGCCACCGCGGGATGGCCCTCGTCGAAGGCCCGGGCTGTGCACACGCGTTGGTCTGCCGCTATCACGGCTGGACTTATCGCCTCGACGGCTCGCTGTCGCACGTCCCCCATGCCGACGCCTTCCCCGACCTCGACATCCCCACCCGGGGTTTGGTCGAGGTCGACAGCCGTGAAGTGGATGGCCTCATCGTCATAGGCCCACTCCAGTCGCCGACGTCGCGACACCAGGCCGACGTCGCGATGGCAGGACTGGCCGACGGCAGCCCGTGGCGCGACAAGCTCTTGCCCGCCAACCGGCTTGTTGCAGTACGACCCACTCTCCGGCCGATGAACTGGAAGGTCCTCGTGGAGCAGTTCCTGGAGGGCTATCACATCCGCTCGACGCACAAGGACACCTTCTACCCGATCCAATACGACGATCTCAACGTCGTGGAAGCGTTCGGGCCGAACAGTCGGATCACGTTCCCCTACAAAAACATTGAGCGATTGCGTGACCGGCCCGAGTCGACGTGGATCGTAGACCATCGCGTGACCTACGTGTATCACCTGTTCCCGAACGTCATGTTCGCGACGTTCCCCAATCAGGTGCTGGTGATAACGATCGACCCGATCGACATCGACCACACCACCGTCACGATCTACGCCATGGTCACGCCACCCGTGGCCGAGCACGTGTCGGCCAACCCCGACGCCGCCGCGGGTGCGCGCAACCTGCTCAACGACGGTGGCGTGGAGGACAACGAAATGTCGGAGGGCGTACAGCGCGGTCTGCACGCCGGGGCGAACACGTTCGTCGAGTTCGGCATGCACGAGAGCGCCATCGGGCGTTTCCATGCCAACCTCGACGACCGGCTGGCACCCACCCGATGACCCAGTACGAGCATCTGATCTACCAGCAGCGCGGGCCGGTCGCGATCATCACGATCAACCGGCCTGAGCGCATGAACGCGATTGGGCCGCAGACACATCGCGAGCTAATCGACGCCTGGGACCGCTTCCGCGCCGACGACACCGCCCTGGTCGGTGTCCTCACCGGCGCGGGTGACAAAGCGTTCTGCGCCGGCGGTGATCTCAAGGCCGCGTCCGCCGGGGAACTGATCGACCCCAGCGCGGCCGAGATCGCCGCCCACGACCGCGGCGAGCGTCCCGGCGTGCTCGGCCCTTCGCGATGGACCGACATCTACAAGCCCACAATCGCGGCCGTCAACGGCGTCGCGTACGCCGGCGGCCTCGAGTGGACATGCTGGACCGATATGGCGATCGCCGACGAGCATGCGACGTTCGGCGTCACCTGCCGACGCTGGAACATCGGGCTGGCCGACGGTGGCACGCAACGGCTTACCCGCATTCTCGGGTACCGCCGCGCGATCGAACTGATCATCACCGGACGCGTGATCGATGCCCGCGAAGCCGAACGCATCGGCCTCGTCAACGAAGTCGTGCCCAGCGGCACCTGCCTCCAGCGCGCAGTCGAGCTCGCCGAGACCATCGCCGCGCTCCCCCAGCCCGCGCTGCGCACCGACCTCGAAGCCGCCCGCACCGGGCACGGCCGACCACTCGACGACGGCCTACGCATCGAAGCGCAATGCTTCAACCGGTCGATCTTCGCGTCCGAAACTTTCGAGGGGCTACGCCAATTCAACGAACGCGACCACCCGGACCGTCGCGCGGACACCACCCCGGTCACGCCCGGCCTCGCCCGCTCGCTCTAAGCAACTTCCCAGCGAGTCGTCGTTACCCGATGGCCGCGCAGCATTCGCCTGCTGCTCGCCTGCCCGTGGTCGTTACTCTGCCACGCTTTCCCTGACGAAAGGGTCTGCTGTGAGCGATAATTCGCGTGCGTACAACAGTGTCTGGCAATTGCGAAGCGACGCCTGGTGCAGGCTGGAGGAGGCGTCCGACCGGCTCACCAAGCCGACGACGAACGGCGAGCTCAAGGAAGAGTACGTCACGATCTGCCGAGACCTGCTCGCCACGCTGACACCGCTGGAACCGTACTGGGCCTACCCGGGCACGCCGCAGTTCTCCCGCGTGCAGCGGCTGTTCACGGCGGGCAGCTACGACAAGTTCGCCCACGCCGTCGCGCGGATCAATCGCGCGCTCACGACCGAGTCGTACCGCACCGGTGATGTCGAGCACGCCGGGCTGGACGAACACGACATGTTCGGGGCCGACCCACGTCAGCTCGAGCACCAGCCCGTCACGAAGCGCGATCAGCCGTACTTCGAAGTGCTGGTCGTCGAGTCGATGACCGAGGCTCAGGAGCGCGCACTGCGCAAGGAGGTCCGCAGCTGGCGTCGCCCCGACGACGAGTTCGTCTACGAGCTCGTTGTTGTCGCATCCGGCGACGAGGCGCTCATCGCGGCCCGGCTCAACGTCAATCTGCAGGCCGTCGTCATCCGCCGCCGGTTCTCCCACCAGTCGACCCGCGACCTGTCGGCGCTGTCGGAATTCGTCGACACCAAGATCTCCAACGAGCTCGACGACCACAAGTCGCCAGACGAGCGCGCCGAGATCCTGGCCAAGTCGCTGGCGAGGCTGCGTCCCGAGCTCGACCTGTACCTGATGACCGAGATCGAGGTCGAGGACATCGCAGGCCGGCTCGGCCAGCATTTCCGCCGAGTGTTCCACGCCCGCGAAGGCGTCCTGGAGCTGCACCTGTCGATCCTGCAGGGCGTGGCAGAGCGCTATCGCACCCCGTTCTTCTCCGCGCTCAAGCAATACAGTCACCGCCCGACCGGCGTCTTCCACGCACTGCCCATCTCACAGGGCAAGTCGATCGTCAATTCCCACTGGATCAAAGACATGGTGGGCTTCTACGGGCTCGACGTGTTCATGGCCGAAACCTCTGCCACCTGCGGCGGATTGGACTCGCTGCTCGAGCCCACCGGACCATTGCGCGATGCGCAGAAGCTGGCCGCCGAGGCGTACGGCTCGCGGCACACGTACTTCGTCACCAACGGCACGTCGACCGCAAACAAGATCGTCACCCAGTCACTGGTCGCGCCTGGTGACATCGTGCTGCTCGACCGCAACTGCCACCAGTCGCACCACTACGGGATGATGCTGGCCGGCGCGGAGGTCATCTATCTGGAGGCCTATCCGCTCCCGGCGTACTCGATGTACGGCGCGGTGCCGCTGCGCGAGGTCAAATCGAGACTGTTGGCGCTCAAGCGGGCGGGCAAGCTGGACCGCGTCAAGATGATGTCGCTGACCAACTGCACATTCGACGGCGTCGTCTACGACGTTCAGCGCGTGATGGAGGAGTGCCTGGCCATCAAGCCGGATCTGGTGTTTCTCTGGGACGAGGCATGGTTCGCGTTCGCCCGATTCCACCCCGTGTACCGCAATCGGACCGCGATGACCGCGGCCAAACTTCTGCGAGACAAGTTGGGCGACAACGAATACAAGCGTGAATTCGAAACACGGCTGGCCACCGACAACCAGCCGACCGACGGGGAGCTGCTCGAGCGTCGGCTGGTTCCGGACCCGGCCAAGGCCAGGGTGCGGGTGTATGCCACCCAGTCGACCCACAAGACGCTGACGTCGCTGCGGCAGGGCTCGATGATCCACGTCTACGACCAGGACTTCGACCAGAAGGTGGCCGAGCCGTTCCACGAGGCCTACATGGCCCACACGTCGACGTCGCCGAACTACCAGATCCTCGCGTCGCTGGATCTCGGCCGCAGGCAGGTCGCGCTCGAAGGCGTCGAGCTAGTGCAGCGCCAGATCGAGAACGCCATGCAGCTGCGCGACGCGATCGACAACCATCCCCTGCTGAGCCGCTACATGGCGTGCCTGCGGACGTCGGACCTGATCCCGGACGAGTTCCGCCCGTCGGGCATCGCACAGCCGCTGCGCTCCGGGCTGCGCAACATGATGGCGGCATGGGACTCCGACGAGTTCGTCCTCGACCCCTCGCGCATCACGCTGTCCATAGGCAGAACCGGCTACGACGGGGACACCTTCAAGCGCGAGCAGTTGATGGATCGTCACGGCGTGCAGATCAACAAGACGTCACGCAACACGGTGTTGTTCATGACCAACATCGGCACGACCCGCAGCTCGGTGGCGTTCCTGGTCGAGGTGCTGGTGAAGATCGCCCGTGAGCTCGACGAGCGCATCTCGGAGATGGGGCTTGGCGAGCGCAGTCGGTTCGAGCAGAGGGTGCGACGGCTGACGGCGCGCGCGTCGGTACAGCCCGACTTCAGCGGCTTTCACCCCGTGTTCCGCAACCACAGCAGCATCGAGGCTGTGCCGGAAGGCACAGCAGAGGGTGACGTCCGGCGCGCGTTCTACCTGTCCTACAACGACGCCAACTGTGAGTACCTGAGCGGCGACGAGATCTTCGAGAAGCTGGACGCCGGCATCGACGTGGTTTCGGCGACGTTCGTGACGCCCTACCCGCCTGGCTTCCCGGTGCTGGTGCCAGGGCAGGTGTTCAGTCGCGAGATCCTGACATTCATCCGCGACCTCGACACCCCCGAGGTCCACGGCTACCAGCCCGATTTCGGCTACCGGGTGTACACGGAAAAGGCGATCGAGATGTGCCGGCCCACGGACACCCCGGTCACAAACGGGCATGTGCCGGTTCCGGCCGATCCGCCGGAACCGGCGCCTACGGTGGACACGAGCGAGCCCTCCACGCGAAAGACAGGAACGAAGCGGTCCGGAAAGCCGCCGGAGCCGGCGCAGATGTCCTAACGAGCCGTAGCGTGCAGCTGGTCGAGCTCACTCCTGGCGGAGCGCTCGACCAACAGCGGGACGTAGTCGCGCAACGGTCTGCCGTCGAATCTGGCGTGCACATCGTGCACGACGCGCTCGACTGTGGATTGCGAAATCGCGGGGTAGCGACTGGTCAGACGCCCGACCACCTGGTCGATGACCGTCTGTTCACTCAACTCGATCACACCCAGAGTTTGGCTCCCGTTCACCCGACGGTCAACTTGGGCAGGCGACGACAACTGGCAGACAAGGCCATCATGGGCTCGGCGGGGTGAACTGACTCAGCGTCAGCTCCGCACCCTGCGGGTCGCGAATCAGCGCGGTCTTTGCCCACTCGGTGTCTTCCGACGAAATCAATACGGCACCAAGCTTTTCGGCCGTCGCCGCCGAGTCGTCGCGTGACGCGACGGAGAAGGTGACGTGCCAGTGATCCTGGCCATTCGTCAGTGGCGCCAGCCAGGCGATGGCGTCGGCGAAGCCGGGCGGGGCGGAGATGCTCTCCTGCCGTTCCCTGATTCCGGGGTCGACGGTGGCGGCGAGATGGTCACCATAGCCGGGTCGCCGGATCATCGTCGCGAACCCGAGTTCGTCGAACTCCCAACCGAACAGCCGCGCATAGAACCCGATGGCTGCCGACGCGTCGCCGGTGTGCAGGTCGCTGAAGTTCCAGCTGCCGGGTGCGTTGGTGAGTTGGGCGCCCAGCCGCCGTCGTGGCTGCCACAGGCGGAAGCGTGCGCCCAGCGGATCGACGCAGCCCGCCAGCCGACCGCCCGGACCGGCGTCGACGGGCCCCAGAGTGACGGTGCCACCGGCCGCACGCACGGAGGCCGCCGCAGCGTCGGCGTCGGCCGCCGCGATGTAGGTGTGCCACTCAACTGGCGTATCGCCCTGCGTAGGCCCGATCGCCGCCACGTCGGCGCCGTCGAGAGAAGCGATCAAGTACCTTCCTGGCGCGTCGGCAGGCACGGCGTCGGAGAACGTCCACCCGAACAGTCTCGCGTAGAAGTGACACGCTGCGTCCACGTCGGGTTGTTCGGTGTCAACCCAGCACGGCACCCCTTCGGGGTAGCTGCGTTCATCGGTCATTGGCGTCGACTTTTCTTTATTTCCAAAGTGATGCGAACTATTGTTATGTCGTCATATGTTGATATTTGTCCGTGCTGACAAACTCTGCTCCCACTCTCTCAGGTGGTCAGAGCGACAGAGGAGTTGATCGACGATGCGAGCATCAGAGGCCAAGGCCGGCTCGGGTTGTAATTGTCATTGCAATGCATGCGAAGGTGGCCACCACTGCGGCAACCCGCCGAACTGCAACATCAGAAGGTAGCCACCCGGCGGTCGCGACCGCCTTACTGAACGAAATAGCGCGGAGCGCCCGCTTCGCCGTGTTTGCGCGCCTCTTGCGGGCACACATCGCCGGTTAACCCTGCGTCACCCGGGGTACTTCTCCTGCGTAAATAAGCGTGGGAGGTGTGAGGCGATGACGACGACAACCCCCAAGTACATGGCGGTGCAGGCGGCCGCACTGCTGGTTGCGGGCGGGTTCCTCGTGATCGGTGTCCTGGGCTTCATCCCGGGCGCGACCACCGACTACGACCTCCTCGAATGGTCCGGACACCATTCCGGTGCGAAGCTCTTCGGGATATTCGCCATCTCCGGCCTACACAACATAGTGCACCTGGTATCCGGGGTCGTCGGCTTCGCGCTGGCCCGCACCTATGCCGCGTCGCGCGCCTACTTCCTCGGGGGAGGCTTGGTCTACCTGGCACTGTGGCTG
Source organism: Mycobacterium sp. (assembly GCA_035634855.1). Lineage (GTDB taxonomy): Bacteria > Actinomycetota > Actinomycetes > Mycobacteriales > Mycobacteriaceae > Mycobacterium. Next base: position 410 of record DASQCE010000087.1, on the reverse strand, counting down.
CACGGACTGTTCATGAACCAGGGCAGCCGCGCCAACCTCCTGCCCGTCAACGGAGCAGACAACTGGCTGCATTTCGGCCTCGGCATCGGCATGGTGCTGCTCGGCCTCACCCTCGCCGGTCAGCGCGACCCGACCAAGCGGCGTCCCAGGACCCGCAAGCAGGCTCGCTGAAGCCGGCGAAAAGGCAACGGCGCATGAGGGTTTGGCTCGGCCGGCTTTCGCTGTCCAGTTAGCGCTAGATAGCGCGAGGAGACGCAAAAGTTCCCGACACGCCGAAAAACGTGACTTTTGCGTCTCGCCAGTCAGACGATCGACAGCGCGATGCCGTCCAGGATGTCGTGCTCGCTGACCACCAGCTCGTCGATGGCCGCCCTGCTACCCAGTGCATACGCGAGTTCCTCGACGATGAT
>DASQCE010000086.1:0-10762 GCA_035634855.1 Mycobacterium sp. | reverse complement strand
ATGTGTGGACTTTGACGCCGCCGAGGTCGGTGTCGGTCTCGCCTGCGGCCAGGGTGACATCGGTTGAACTGGGTGTCGCAGCCTGCGGCTGCGCCTTCGTACAGGCCGCTGCGACACCGGCAGCCCCCATCACCAGAAATTCACGCCGACCGATCATTTCCTCAGCGTGGCACTGCCGCGCTATCCGCGCGTGACTTTCTCCATCTGTCGACGACGTTCGAGCGCGGCCGCGTCCGGGTTCGCCACCTGCACGAGCGAGGCGCCGGCGGCGAAGACGGCCAACAGATTGGCGGTGAGCTCATCCGCCGTATCCCATCGGGCCGTCGACATCACGCGGTCGTCGCGGGTGAAACCCTGTGCGGCAGCCGAGGCTTCGGCGGCTGCAAGGACCTCGCCCACTGACCGGCCGTCCAGTGCGGGTCCCGGCTGGCGCTCGGGCGAGATCTGGTCGCCGTGCACACGTACCGACGTCGCGTAATCGGTGACGCCGACGGGCAGGTCGGCGGCGGGCTTCCCGAACGGGTCCAGGGACAGCACCGCGACCTCACCCGCACCGACGGCATCGTCGGCGTCCGGCAACCGGTCGACGGTGCACAGCGCGATGTCGGCGACTGGAGTCAGCACGACTTCCGCACCGATCCACCAGATTCCGAACAACACGGCGGCGGTCTGCCAGTGCGGCGGCAGCAGCACGGCGACGCGGCTCCCGGGTCCGGCATCCAACTCGTCACGCAGCAGGTTGCCGGTTTTCGCGGCCCAGTTGGCAAGGGTGACCGTCGACAACTCGATCCGTTCGCCGGTGGCGTCGTCGTAATAGGTGATCCGTGGACCCACTGGGTCGGCAGCCATCAGCGGATCCAGCAGCGCCGACGTGAGCGTGGTCAGTTGACGCACGCCGGGTCGTTGGAGCCTGCCGTGAGGACCGGTGACGGCGTGGGCGCGGAATCGGTCGAATCCCCTGTACCCGCGGCCGCCGGGTCGACGGTGGCCAGCGCCGGATCGCTGCCGTCGAGGCCCGACCCGGGTCCGGTGTAGTCGCCCGCGAGCACGACTCGAATGGTGCCGGGCGCCACTGATGCGTTCTCGACGACCGGCAGACCTCCGAGCTCCTTGGAAACCGCTTGCGCGCCAAGGTCATCGGCCTTGGCGGCCTGCACCTGGCTACTCGTAACGTGGCCGGCGTCGTTGTTGCCGACGTTGCCCGCCTCGAACCCCTTGTTGGTCAGCACCTGCGATACGGCGGCGGCCAGTCCATTGACGTCGGTGTCGTTGACCACGTCGACGGTGGTTTTATCTGGCGTGTAAGCCAATTGCTCGGTCTTGCCTTCGTCCTGGTCGTGCAGCAGGCTGGCCACCCACTCCTTCACCTGGCTCGGGTCCACCCGCACCACGCTCTGCATGCCGTCGTCGCTCCAACCGGCTTCCTCGAGGATCGGGATGGTGGCGAACGCCACGCTGCCCGCGGCCAGTTTCTGCAGTTGCTCGACGAAATCCATGATGTCCCAACCGTCGGACAGCACCACCGAACGCTGGACGGCGTTCTGTAGGCGGTTCAACGTGGCAGGGCTGGACAGCGTCTTGCTGGAGATCACCTCGTGCGCAAGGGATGCCATCACCGCCTGCTGTCTGGTCACCCGGTCGAGGTCGCCGCGCGGCAGGTCGTGGCGCTGCCGGACGAAGCTGAGCGCCTGTGGGCCGTCCAGCGTCTGCCAGCCCGCCGGGAAGTCGGCGCCCGAAAGTGGTTCGTAAACAGCGTCTTTCAGGCAGACCTTGACGCCACCCAGCGCATCGGTGATGAGGGCGAACCCGAGCAGGCCGATCTCGGCGTAGTGGTCCACGGTGACGCCGGTGAGGTTGGCGACGGTCTTGATGAGCGCCTCGCGGCCGGCTTCGGCCGCCTGCGGCTCGGCCTTTGCCGGGTCGACGCCCTGTTGTTCGACAAGTTGCTTCAACTTCTCCAGGTGGACCGAGCCGTAGACGCCGTTGATCTTCATCTTGCCCACGCCGGGGGCCTGGACGTAGGAGTCGCGGGGGATGGAGATCGCAGTAGCCGACTTCCCGTTGTTGGGGATGCGCACCAAGATGATGGTGTCCGTGTTTGTCGAGACGTCGTCCCCGGCGCGCAGCGTGGCGAGTTCCTCCTCGGAGAGCGGATTGCCGTGGGCATCGGTGCGGCTGTCCATGCCGACCAGCAAAATGTCGATCGCACCGTCCTCGCCGCCCTCGCCGAGCGCGATCGGTGAGATGTGGTTGATGCCGGATTCGAACGAGCGGATCTTGCCCCACGCCACGCCGGTGCCGACCACGATGGCCAGGGCCACCGTCACAGCGATGGCACGGGTCAGGCGAGCGGGCATCAGCCCAGGCTACTTGCGAGACGGGCGCCAACGGGGTAGCGCTGACCGGCGTGCCAGACTCGTCCCTGTGATTTCCCGGAACTCAGACCGAATCGTTATCTCCGGCGCCGGTGGCATGCTGGGGCGCTCGTTGGCAGGTCAGGCACGTCGGCAGGGCCGCGACGTGCTGGCGCTGACGTCGGCGGAGTGGGATATCACCGACCCGGCGGCGGCCGAGCGGTTCATTCAGTCCGGTGACGTCGTGATCAACTGCGCGGCCTACACCAGGGTCGACGCCGCCGAAGATGACCAGGAGCGGGCCCACGCCGTCAACGCCCTCGGGCCCGAGAACGTCGCGCAGGCCTGCGCGCGTGTCGGCGCAAACCTCATCCACATCTCCACCGACTACGTGTTTTCCGGCGCTCAGCACCGCCCGTACGAGATCGACGACGAAACGGGCCCGCTGGGCGTTTACGGACGCACCAAACTGGCCGGTGAGCTGATGGTCCTCGCCGCCATGCCCGACGCGCACATCGTGCGGACCGCGTGGGTGTACGAAGGTGCGGACGGCGGCGATTTCGTCGCTGTGATGCGCCGGCTTGCGGCACGCGACGGGCCGGTGGAAGTGGTCGCCGACCAGGTGGGCTCACCGACCTACGTCGGTGACCTCGCCGGCGCCCTGCTGCAGATCGCCGACGACGGATCGATCCGCGAGCCGGTGCTGCACGCAGCCAACGAGGGCGCGGTCAGTCGGTTCACGCAGGCCCAAGCGGTGTTCGAGACCGTCGGGGCCGATCCGGACCGCGTGCGCCCCGTCGGCACCGACCGCCATCCCCGCCCCGCGCCGCGGCCGGCCTATTCGGCCTTGTCCGCACGGCGATCCGCCGAGGCGGGCCTGACACCGCTTCGCCCGTGGCGCGAGGCGCTGGCGGCCGCGCTTGCCATGGCCGGCCCGCTACCCTCTACGCCGTGAGTCAGGGACTGGTCAGCGCTGGTGAGTGACGAATTAGTTGTGGTCACGGTGACGTACTCACCGGGGCGGCACCTCGATCGGTTCCTGGCGACACTGCCGCATGCCACCGAGCGTCCGGTGACGGTGATCATGGCCGACAACGGTTCGACGGACGGCGCCCCGGAGGAAGCGGTGCAGCGTTATCCCAATGCGCTGTTGCTGCACACGGGCGGCAATCTGGGATACGGCACCGCGGTGAATCGCGCGGTCGCGGAGATTTCGAACGTGTCGGAGTGCTCCGACTTCTTTGTGGTCGCCAATCCGGACGTGCAGTGGGGCCCCCGCAGCATCGACGTGTTACTGGAAGCGGCCGAACGCTGGCCGCGGGCGGGGTCGCTGGGACCACTGATCCGCGACCCCGACGGCTCGGTGTACCCGTCGGCGCGCCACCTGCCCAGCCTGATCCGCGGCGGCATGCACGCGGTCGTCGGCCCGTTCTGGAAATCCAACCCGTGGACGGCCGAATACCGACAGGAGCGAACCGAGCCCAGCGAACGCCCGGTCGGCTGGCTGTCCGGATCATGCTTGTTGCTACGGCGCTCCGCGTTCGATGAGGTGTCGGGCTTCGACGAGCGATATTTCATGTACATGGAGGACGTCGACCTGGGTGATCGCCTAGGCAGGGCGGGCTGGCAGAACGTTTATGTGCCGTCGGCGGAAATTTTGCACGACAAGGGGCACGCCGCCGGTCGTGACCCGGCGCGCAACTTGGCGGCCCACCACACGAGCACCTACACTTTCCTGGCGGATCGGCATCCGAAGGGGTGGCAGGCGCCATTGCGGTGGACGATAAGAGCTGCGCTCGCCGCGCGTGCGGGCCTGGTGGTCCGGAGTTCTCGGCGTAAGCGGGGGAAAGGACGGCAGTAGTGGTAGATCCGGCGGAGGTGGACGCGGTCATTCTGGTCGGCGGCATGGGCACGCGCCTTCGGCCGCTGACGCTGTCGGCGCCCAAGCCGATGCTGCCGACCGCAGGCCTGCCGTTCCTGACCCACCTTTTGTCGCGGATCGCAGACGCGGGCATCGAGCATGTTGTGCTGGGCACCTCGTACAAGGCGGGGGTGTTCGAGTCGGAGTTCGGCGACGGGTCCAAGTTGGGCCTGCAGATCGACTACGTCGTCGAGGATGAGCCGCTGGGCACCGGCGGCGGTATCGCCAACGTGTCGGGGAAGCTGCGCCACGACACCGCGCTGGTGTTCAACGGCGACGTGCTCTCGGGCGCGGATCTGCGGGCTCTGCTGGACTCGCATGAAAACAGCGGCGCCGATGTCACGCTGCACCTGGTGCGTGTCGGTGACCCCCGCGCATTCGGCTGCGTGCCCACCGATTCCGACGGGGTGGTGACGGCCTTCCTGGAGAAGACGCAGGACCCGCCGTCCGACCAGATCAACGCCGGCTGTTACGTCTTCAAGCGCGAGGTCATCGAGCGCATCCCCAAGGGCAGGGCCCTGTCGGTGGAGCGTGAGGTGTTTCCCGGGCTGCTCTCTGATGGCCTTCGGGTGTGCGGCTACGTCGACTCGACGTACTGGCGCGACATGGGTACGCCCGACGACTTCGTGCGCGGCTCGGCCGACTTGGTCCGTGGTATCGCGCCGTCGCCCGCGCTTGGCGGTCAGCACGGCGAGAAGCTCGTGCACGACGGCGCGGCCGTCGCACCGGGCGCGCTGCTGATCGGCGGCACGGTCGTCGGGCGGGGTGCCGAGATCGGCGCCGGCGCCCGGCTGGACGGTGCGGTGATCTTCGACGGTGTGCATGTCGGGGCAGGCGCGGTGATCGAGCGCTCGATCATCGGCTTCGGTGCCCGCATCGGTCCGCGAGCGCTGATCCGCGACGGCGTGATCGGCGACGGCGCCGACATCGGCGCGCGCTGTGAACTGCTACGCGGCGCACGGGTGTGGCCGGGGGTCACCATCCCGGACGGCGGCATCCGCTACTCCACCGACGTCTGAGCGATTTCGGCGCGCTAGCGTTCGGCTAGCGACCGTACGCGCGCCGAAATCACCATTCGCGCGGGCTCGCCGCCGCGGCCAGTTGCGTGAGGCCGAAGTCGCAGTCTTCGGGTAACGCGTCAAGCGGCCACCAGCGAAGGTCCAAAGACTCGTCGCTGCGCGCGATTTCGGCATTCGGCGGCGCAATCACGATGAACTGCATGTCGAGGTGACGCGTCGGCACTCCCAGCGAGCAGGTGACGGGGTGCACGTGCAGCGCAGCGAGTTCGGGATCGATCGTCAGGCCGTCGATGCCGGATTCCTCGGTGGCTTCGCGCAGTGCGGCGGCGACGATGTCGGTGTCGGTATCCTCACAGTGCCCACCCAGTTGCAGCCACCGCCCGAACCGCGGGTGCAATGTCAGCAGTGCGTGGGTGCCTGAGTGGTCGAGGACGAGCGCGGAACCGGTGACGTGGCCCGGTACGCATTCGCGTAGGCAGCCGTCGGGCCGCGCGGCAAGGAACGCCAGCACGGCGTGCCGCAGCGTGTCCTGCGCGGGATCGGGCGCACGCCAACGCGTCAGCGCTGCGACGGCCGATTCGTGCAGGCTCACCTGCGCACCAGCAGGCCGTCGGTCGGCACCGGATCGCGCGGGCCGGACGACTCCTCTGGGTAGCCGATCGCGATGGCGCCCAACGGTTCCCAGTCGGCGGCCAGCGCCAGCTCGTCGCGCACCAGGTCGGCGGCGAAGATGGTGGAGCCGATCCAGCAGCTGCCGACGCCACGCACGGCCAGCGCCACCAGCAGGGCCTGTACGGCGGCGCCGACCGCGACCGTGAACATGGTGTGCTCGGCGGCTGTCCGAGCGGCGTCGGGATAACTGTGCGCACCGTCGGGCACCATGAACGGGATGACGAGTTCGGGTGCGTCGTAGAGGATCTCGCCGCGGCCGACGCGTTGCTCGACGGCCTCCGGCGGTCGCCCGTCTCGCGTCAGGTCGGCGCGCCACCGCTCCTTCATCCGGTCCAACAAACGCAGGCGCCTGTCGGGGTCCTGCATCCAGACGAAGCGCACCGGCCGGGTGTGGTGTGGCGCTGGTGCGGTGAGCGCTTCGGCGACGGCGGCCTCGACGAGCTCGGGTGCGACGCGCTCGTCACTGAATCGGCGTACCGATCGACGGAGCAGCTGCGCCTGACCGCGGCCGAGCGCAACCGCTTCCTCGGTGCCCAGCCAGAACAGGTCCTCTTCGCCTGGCCGCAGCAGTGTGCGCGCATTGGATCCGTTGTCGGACAACGTGAGTCCGCGCACGACGGCCACCGGTATGTCGGTCAGCTTGCCCTTGACCAGGTCGGCCGCCGCCGCGATCTCGTCTGCGACCGCGATTTCGGTGACGATCAGTTCGTTGCCGTGCCGGTCCTGCGAGCCCGCGTAGCCGTGCAGCACGGTCAGGCCTGCCGCTCCGATCGCGAAGTCGGTCTGGCCGTTGCGCCAGGCCCTGCCCATGGTATCGGTGATGACCACGCCGACAGTGACGCCGAGCCGTTCGCGCAGCCCGGACCGCAGCGCCGCAGCGCTGGCGTCGGGGTCGCTCGGCAGCAGCGCCAACTCACCCGAGTCGACGTTGGAGCCGTCGACTCCGGCGGCGGCCTGCACCAGGCCGAGCGCGTTCTCCGTGATCAATGTCCGGCCCTTGCGTGCCAATACCCGAACGGCTTCGGCGTCGATCAGCTTGCGCCGCAGGGCATCCCGCTCCTCCGGATCGGCCGGTGCATCGACGATGCGGCCCTCACACTTGGATACCACCTTGCTGGTGACCACGAGTATGTCGTTGTCGCGCAGCCATGGTGCAGTCGCCTCAATTGCTTCGGCCAGATCGTCGCCCGGGCGGAATTCCGGCAGCCCTTGCACCGGGAGCAGCTCGACCGCGGTGCCGGATCCGTGCTCCGTCACGGCTTCACTCCCGCGAGATCCAGTCCGGCGCGCACCATTTCAGCCGTTGCCTGCGGGTCGGTCATCAGCAGCGGCACTGACCGCACCTCGACGCCGTCGATCTCGGCATGGTCGACCTCGTGCACCAGCCAGCCGTCGAGGATGCCGACACCCGAACGTGGCCCGTAATAGCCGCCGACCGCTTCAGAGGTGCTGGCTACCCCGATCACCGACAGGCATTCGTCGGCCATGCCGCGCAGCGGCTTTCCGCCGATGATGGGGGAGTAGCCGATGACGCGCGCCGTCGTCGAGCGCAGTGCGCCGCGGATCCCGGGAACGGCCAAAATCGAGCCGATGCTCACGACGGGATTGGACGGCGCCAGAAGGACCACGTCGGCGGTTTCGATGGCCTCGGTGACGCCGGGGCCCGCGGTGGCCTTGTCGGCGCCGACGAACGCGAAGCTGTGGGTCGGCACCTGCGCGCGGTAGCGCACCCACCACTCCTGGAAGTGGATTGCCCGCTTCTCACCATCCTCCGGATCGGTGATGACGACATGGGTTTCGCTGCGGTCGTCGCTGGCAGGCAACAGCCGTGCGCCGGGCTGCCACCGCTCGCACAGTGCCTCGGTCACTTGCGACAGCGGATATCCGGCGCGCAGCATCTGGCTGCGGACCAAATGGGTGGCCAGGTCGCGATCGCCTAGGCCGAACCAATCCGGCCGCACGCCGTACGCGGCGAGTTCCTCTTTGGCGTGCCAGGTTTCATCGCGATGACCCCAGCCGCGCTCGGGATCGATGCCGCCACCAAGGGTGTACATACAGGTGTCGAGGTCCGGGCAGATCCGCACGCCGTACATCCACGCGTCGTCGCCGATGTTGACGACCGCGGTCAGTTCGTTATCCGATTGCGACCCATCGCCGAAGCGGCCGAGCCCCAACAGCCGTTGCACACCCAGCAGGAAGCGGGCGCCGCCGACGCCACCCACCAGAACCGTGACCTTCACATTGACCGACATTAGGCTGTCCGGCCCGGCGTCGTTCGGGCAGGAGCGCGAGCGTGATGTGTGACAGACACGCCGACGTCTCGACGCGCCGAATTCGTGTCACGGAATGATATGAATTTCTGTTCCAGTGCTTGACCCGGGCAGCTAACGCGTGTGTAATCACACCAGTGTCATTTCGCGGGTTGCCGGCAGGTTTCGGTGTCGCAGACCGAGATTCGATCACTTGTTCGAATTGAGATGGCCGCACATCACAATAGTGGGGCTCAACTTTGGGATCTACGAGACCAGGTGAGGAGGCGGAGCATGGCGTATGAGCAGGTCGATTTCGGTCGCGAGGATCGGTTCGACAACCGGATTCTCGGCTCAGTAGGCGACACCCGTCACACTATTACCGGACCGACACCGATTGGGATACCGGGACGTCCTCAATTGAGTTTGGTGCGCGAGCAACCCGAGAGATATGAAGTTGCTCCGGCAACTACCGAAGATGATCAATGGCAAGAGCGCGGATTGTGCGCTCAAACCGACCCCGAGGCGTTTTTTCCCGAGAAGGGCGGCTCGACCCGCGAAGCCAAGCGAATCTGCCTGGGTTGCGAGGTGCGCGATCGGTGCCTGGAGTACGCGCTGGCCCACGACGAGCGCTTCGGTATCTGGGGCGGCCTGTCCGAGCGGGAGCGCCGCCGGCTCAAGCGCGGGTTCATCTGAACAAACGCGTCACTCGTCGTCGATCGTCGGGTCGATGACAGAAGGTTCGACGCCCAAATACGTGGCCACCTGAGCCACCAAGACTTCATGCAGCAGCTCGGCGAGTTCGATGGTGTCCTTCGCCCGTCGCTCGATCGGCTTGCGGAACAACACAATTCGCGCCCGCGTCGCGTTGCCTCGGATATCGACCCCCGCCGGAATCAGCCGGGCCAGTGCGATTGGACCATCGGCCACCACCTCGGGCGGCCACTGCACGGCCTCGGGATCCTTCGGGGAGATTCTGGGAATCTCGTCGACCGCGACGTCCAGCCCCGACACCCGGTCCTGCCAACGCCGCTCGATCGGTTCGTATGCCTCGAGGACCGCCATGTCGAACCGCTCGGCCCGGCTGCGCCAGCCGGGCACCGTTGGGGGAAGCAGCGGGCCGCGCATTTCCCGGCCGCGGCGTGATCCGCCTAAATTCCGCTCGGCCACCGTCGTTGGTGCTCCTCTCGTCCGCGCGCAAAGATCGTAACGGTTGGAGATCGGCGTCCCCGCGGCTGCGCGTGTCCGGCGGGTCGGGCGGTTTCCGCACGATAACCTCTCGCTGTGAATGTTCCCCGTCGCTGCTGCCGGCCCGGGTGTCCCCACTATGCAGTCGCGACGCTGACCTTCGTCTACTCCGATTCGACGGCCGTCGTCGGGCCTCTGGCCACGGTGTCCGAGCCGCATTCATGGGATCTGTGCGTGGCACACGCCGGCCGGATCACCGCGCCGCGCGGTTGGGAGCTGGTTCGCCACGCGGGGCCGCTGCCGTCGCACCCCGACGAGGACGATCTGGTCGCGCTGGCCGACGCGGTCCGTGAGGGACGCGATGGGGCGCCGATGATCAATGGGATCGCGGCGGGATTTTCCGATCCGACCACCGGTGTGCACGGCGGCGCGCTGATGGCACCCGCCGCCCGCCGACCCCAGTCGAACGGTCGCAGGCGCGGCCACCTGCGGGTGTTGCCAGACCCCAGCGATTAGGGCCTGCCTAGCCGCTATCGTTCGCCGCCCGACGGTTAGGCTGGCGCCAACGGTCCCCTGCGCAAGGAGCTCTATGTCTCGGCCCGCCGCGGCTGTTCACCGCGTCATCAAGGCATATGACGTCCGCGGACTCGTCGGTGAGGAACTCGACGAAGGATTCGTCGCCGACGTCGGCGGCGCATTCGCGCGGCTGGTCCGCGATGGCGCATCTCAAGTGGTGATCGGCCACGACATGCGGGCGAGCTCGCCGTCGTTGGCGGCCGCGTTCGCCGAGGGAGTCATGGCGCAAGGGCTCGATGTGGTGCGGATCGGGCTGGCGTCGACCGATCAGCTCTACTTCGCGTCGGGGCTGCTGGACTGTCCGGGCGCCATGTTCACCGCCAGCCATAATCCGGCCGCCTACAACGGCATCAAGCTGTGCCGTGCCGGCGCCAAACCGGTCGGCAACGAGACCGGTCTCACCGCGGTCAGCGAAGACATCATCGCCGGCGTGCCAGCGTTCGGCGGCCCACGCGGCACGATATCCGACCGCGACGTACTGGCCGACTACGGCGAGTTTCTGCGGTCGCTTGTCAATGTGGCCGAGCTGCGCCCGCTCCGTGTCGCCGTCGACGCGGGCAACGGTATGGGGGGCCACACCACACCGGCGGTGCTCGGCGCGATCCCGTCAATCACGCTGCTGCCGTTGTATTTCGAACTCGACGGAACCTTCCCCAACCATGAAGCCAACCCGCTGGACCCAGCGAACCTCTTCGATCTGCAGGCCCACGTCGTCGAGACCGGTGCCGACATCGGATTGGCGTTCGACGGCGACGCCGACCGGTGTTTCGTCGTCGATGAAAA
>DASQCE010000085.1:0-5912 GCA_035634855.1 Mycobacterium sp. | reverse complement strand
CCCGGTGCGATCGCGTTGACGCGGATGCCCTTCCGAGGGCCCCACTGCTGAGCCAGATCCCGGGTCAGCCCCGAGATCCCGGCCTTGCTCGCGCTGTACGCGGCCTGGGGCAATCCGGCCGTCGTGATGCCGAGCACGCTTGAGATGTTCACGATCGAGCTGCCCGGCTGCATCACCTTTGCGCACGCCTGTGCGGCCCAGTATGAGCCGTTCAGGTTGATGTCGATGACGGCGCGGAACTCGTCGGGGGTCTCGCGCGTGGCCGGCACAGCGGTGCCCACCCCGGCGTTGTTGACCAGCACATCGACCTGGCCGAACTCGTTCACCGCCGCATCCACCATCGCCTGGCACTGCGCCGGATCGGCGACGTCCGTGGCGACCGTCAATGCACGTCGGCCCGCCGACTCTACGAGACGCGATGTGGCGTAGAGCTTGTCCACGCGCCTCGCCGCCAGCACCACATCTGCACCGGCCTCCGCGCACGCCTGGGCGAATGACACCCCCAAACCGGACGACGCACCGGTGACGATGACGACCTTGTCGTCGAGTCGGAACTTGTCAAGTACGGGCACCTGGTCAGACTAGCGCCCGACGCTGCAGCGCTACCGACACGGTGAGGACGGCTATTCCGGCAGCCGCCAGCAGGGCGCCTGCGGCGGCGGGCGCGGTGTAGCCGTAGCCGGCCGCGATCACCAGACCACCCACCCAGGCGCCGGTCGCATTGCCGATGTTCAGAGCGGAATGGTTCAGCGCGGCGGCCAGCGTCTGCGCACCGTGTGCGACATCCATCAGCCGGGTCTGCAACGCAGGGGCGACCGCGGAACCCGCAGCGCCGATGCCGAACAACACAAGCAGCGCTGTCCACGGGTTGTGCGATGCCAGCACGAACACCGCCAGGATGATGCCGAGCGCGCCCATCGACACGTACAGCGCGCGGATCACCGAGTGGTCCGCCAACCGCCCGCCGACCAGGTTGCCGACTACCATGCCGACACCGAAGACCATGAGCGCCAACGGAACCAGCGAGCGGGGCAGTCCGGCGACATCGGTCATCGTGGTGCTGATGTAGGTGTAGACGGCGAACATGCCGCCGAAGCCGATCATCCCGACGGCCAGCGCCAGCCAGACCTGCACCCGCTTTAGCGCACCCAGTTCGGTGAGCGGGCTGGTGACGTGCATGGACCGCAACCGGGCGGGCAACCAGAACCACAGCGCCGTCATTGTGATCGCGCCGATGGCCACCACAAGTGCGAACGCGCTGCGCCAGCCCAGTGCCTGGCCCAGCCAGGAGGCCATTCCGACGCCGATCACGGTGGCCACGGTCAGTCCGCACATCACGTGCGCGACCGCCTTCGCGCGGTTGTGCCGTCCCATCAAGTGGGTGGCGACCAGGGCGGCCACGCCGAAGTACGCCCCGTGCGGCAGCCCTGCGACGAACCGGGCGATCATCAGCGTTTCGTACGACGGTGCCAGCACGCTGGCCAGATTGCCGAGCGTGAACACCGCCATCAGGGTGAGCAGCAGAGTCTTGCGTGGTACCCGCGCGGCCAGCGCCGCGATGATCGGCGCGCCGATCACGACGCCCAGGGCGTATGCCGAAATGACGTGGCCTGCCGTGGGTTCGGTGATGCCGAGGCTGGACGCGATGTCGGGAAGCAGGCCCATCGCGACGAATTCCGTGGTGCCGATGCCGAATCCGCCCAGGGCAAGGGCGAGCACCGCCAGCCAGCGCACGGCCGGATCGGGAGCGACGACGGAGACGGGACGGTCCGGCCGATCAAGTGAAATGGTCACTGCGATTCAGACTTTCGTATCGTAGGGTCAGCGAGTTCGACGGCGACCGTGGCCAGGTTGGAGATCCGGTCCCAGTTGCTTTCGACGGCATTCGCCGGGGTGAGCCAGCTGCCACCGACGCACCCAACGTTGGGCGTCTTGAGATATTCCGCGATGTTCGTCGTCACGTGGCAATGACGGGATGCGTCACGACGCCCCCTCGTGCCAGCGCCGACCGTCCCGCTCGAGCAGGGTGGAGGCGTCGACGGGTCCGTCCGTGCCTGCCGGATACAGCCGTGGCTGCCGGCCGGACTCCTGCCACTGGCGCAGAATCGGTTCGGCCCACGCCCAGGCCGCCCCGACCTCGTCGCGGCGCATGAACAACGTCGGATCACCGCGCACGACATCCATCAGCAGTCGCTCGTAGGCATCTGGTGAGCGACGCTGAAAGGCCTGGGTGTAATTGAGCGCCAGTGACACCGGCCGCATCCGGATGCCGCCGGGCCCAGGCTCTTTCGCGGTGAGCTCCAGGCGCATCTCCTCGTCCGGCTGCAGCGATATCACCAGCCGGTTCGGCTCCGAGGCGCCGTCGCTACCGGGAAACATCGGCAGCGGAACGGGTTTGAACTGGACGACGATCTCCGAGTACCGCCGCGACAGCCGCTTCCCGGTGCGCAGATAGAACGGCACCCCCGCCCAGCGCCAGTTGTTGATCTCGGCCTTGACCGCTACGAACGTCTCGGTCGAGCTGCCCGGGTTTTCGGCGTCCTGCCGGTACGCGCCGACCACCGCGCCATCGGCCAGGCCGGGTCCGTACTGTCCGGTCACCGTGTCCCGTTTGATGTCCTTGGCCGACAACGGCTTCAAGGCCTGCAGCACCTTGAGCTTCTCGTCGCGCACGGTCTCACGATCGATGTATGTGGGCGGTTCCATCGCGACCAGACAGAGCACCTGCAGCAGATGGTTCTGCAGCATGTCCCGCAGCGCGCCGGACTTGTCGTAGTAGTCGCCGCGGGTGCCGACGCCGAGCGACTCCGCGGCGGTGATCTGGACGTGGTCGATCCAGCTCGAGTTCCACAGAGGTTCCAGCAGCGTGTTGGCGAACCTGGTGACGAGCAGGTTCTGCACGCTCTCCTTGCCCAGGTAGTGGTCGATGCGGAAGATCTGCCCCTCCTCGAAGACCGCGCCGACGGCGTCGTTGATCGCCTGCGCGGACGCGAGGTCGTGACCGATCGGCTTCTCGACCACCACCCGCGATGACGCCGTGACCAGACCCTGCCTGCCAAGTGCATCGCAGATCGGCCCGAACAGAGCGGGAGAGCAGGCCAGGTAGAACACCCGGATGTCGACCTCCGAGGCCGCCAGCACGTCGGTGACGGCCGCGTAGTCGGAGGGCTCGGTCAGATCGATGCTGACGAATCGCAGCCGGGCCAGGAAGCGGTCGACGGTGCCGCCGTCGAGCAGCTCGGCGGCAACGAACCGGCCCAGTTCAGCCTGGATTTTGTGGCGGTAGCCGGGCTCATCGAGGCCCGCCCGCGCCACGGCGATGATTCTGGTGTCGGCGGTCAGGTGGCCGTCCCGGTCACGCAGGTACAGCGCGGGCAGCAGCTTACGAACAGCGAGGTCGCCGGTGCCCCCGAAGATCACGAAGTCGCAGGGGGCAACCCCGTTGGCGATCGGCATCTGGTCCTCCTCGCGTTGGTTTTCTCCGGCCGGCAGACGCAAGAGGCCCCATTTTCACGGCGTGTCGGGTGCTTTGCGTCTGCTCGCGCAGAGCGGTCGTGGACAACGCTAGAGAGGCTTCGGCACGTTTGCAAACCAACTTAGGTACTTGAAATACAAAAGTGATGGAGGTTACGCTAGCTACATGGCCCTTTTCAGGACTTCAACGTCGACGTCCGCCGGAGATATATGTGCCTTGATCAGGGGTCGACGCGCCATCACCCGCGCGGAGGTCGGCCGGCTCACCGGGCTGTCTCGCACCGCGGTGTCGGCCCGCGTCGCAGCACTCGCTGCGCAGGGACTTGTCATCGAGCGGGAATTGGCGCCGTCGACGGGCGGACGTCCCGCTAGTTTTGTGACCTTCAACGTCGACGGCGGCGTGGCGTTGTCGGCGGCCATCGGCCGCAGCCGCACCCGGCTCGCCGTGTGCAATCTGGCAGGCGACATCCTGGCGGCCACCGACATCGATCAGGAACCCGGGCTGGGGCCCGACGATCTGATGCCCGACATCGTCAAGCGCCTCGATGCGCTGCTCGACGACTCCGGCCACCGCGACGAGAAGATCTTCGGCGTCGGGGTGTGCCTGCCAGGCACCGTCGACCGCGAGCGCGGCTGCAGCCTCGACTCGCCGATCATGAGCGGATGGGACGGCGTGCCGTTGCCGCCGTACTTCGCCGAATTGACCGATGCCCCGGTGATTCTCGACAACGACGCCAATGTCATCGCACTGGCCGAGCGGCGCGGCGATCGGCAGGCCTTCGACGATCTGCTCGTGCTCAAGGCATCGACGGGGCTGGGCGCCGGCATCATCGCCGGCGGGTCGTTGCAGCGCGGTGCGGTGCAGGCGGCGGGGGAGTTCGGCCACAACAAGACACCCGCGGCCGCGGGCATGCCATGTCGCTGCGGCGACACCGGTTGCCTCGAGGCGATCGCAGGCGGTTGGGCCCTGGTCCGCGCGCTTCAGTCCGACGGCCGCGCCGTCGGTCACTTGCGCGACGTGGTGGAGTTGGCCATCAGCGGCGACCCGATCGCGCGGCGGATGATCCGCGACAGCGGCCGCCACATCGGCGAAGTGCTCGCCGCCGCAATAAATCTGCTGAATCCCGCCGTCCTTGTGGTCGCGGGGGATATGGCGGGCGCCTACGACATTTTCGTGGCGGGCCTGCGAGAAACGTTGTACGGCAACGCAACCGCGTTGGCCACCCAGGTGTTGCAGGTTGTGCCGTCGACGTACGGCGACCGTTCCGGTGTCATCGGCAGCGCGACGATGGTGCTCGACCATGTGTTGAGCCCCGCGGCGATCGACGCTCGACCTTAATCGCGCCGAAACGGTATTCCAGCAGAAGAAGTCGACTAACGGCCTGCCCGAATACCGTTTCGGCGGAGAGGCCGAGCGCCGCAGTGGCAACCTTCAAGTGAACGTGCAGCAACAAGCGTAGGGTGCAGGTATTCGGGGTTCAGCCCACCGCCCCTTCATGTCGCCTTGAAGAGGTGAGCTCCATAGGCAACACCGCTCAGATTCATCGACCGGAACGCACACAGGTCGAGATTTCGGATCCCGCCGACGCGGACGAGTTCCTCGAGGACGCGTACGGCGTGCGATTGCGGCTGCGCCGCAGGCGCGTCGCCCGCAGCCAGGGTCCGTTGTTGACGTACGCGCGTACCGACGTCGGGCCGTTCGCGATCGACGAAATTTATTCGGCGGGGTATCTAGAGGCGTCGCCCGATCCGCTGAACAAGGTGACCACGATCTGGACGACCCGCGGCCAGGTGTCCGGAGACTGCGATGGGTTGACCGGGGAGGCCCAGGCCGGCGACATCGCGCTGCTGTCACAACCGCATCTGCCACATCGCATGCGAGCCCAGGATACTTGCATGACTTCGGTGCTGCTCGATCAATCTGTGGTCGCGGGCGTGGCCACGGGCCTGCCGAGCGGCCAGGCGCCGCTGCCGGTCCGCTTCCGCAGCTTCCAGCCCGTCGACGCGGATGCGGCCCGGCTGTGGAGGGACACTGTCAGCTACGTCAAACACAGCCTGCTCGCCGACAACACGATCACCACGCCGCTGGTGCTGGGACAAACCAGCCGGATGTTGGCAGCTGTCACGTTGTCCACTTTTCCGAACACAGCGGCCACCGGCCCGACGCCGCATGACCGCACCGATGCCAAGCCGGTGCTTCTTCGTCGCGCCATGGAGTACATGGATGCGAATGCGACCAGCGACATCGGGCTGGCCGACATCGCCGACGCCGTCCATGTCACGCCGCGCGCCGTCCAGTACATGTTCCGCAGGTACCTCGAGATCACCCCACTGCAGTATCTTCGCCGGCTGCGGCTGCACTACGCCCATCAAGAGCTCCTCGCCGGCGACCCCATGCACAACACCGTCACCGACATCTCCGCGCGCTGGGGTTTCGC
>DASQCE010000084.1:0-10656 GCA_035634855.1 Mycobacterium sp. | reverse complement strand
GTCGCCGACGGTGACGTCGGTCAGCGTGGTGTCGGGGCCGATCTGACAGCGCCCGCCGATGCGGGTGGCACCCAGCAGCTGCGTGGCGGGATAAACGACGGTGTCGCGGCCGACGGTCACGTCAACGTCGATCCAGGTCGTGGCCGGGTCGACGACCGTCACCCCAGCGAGTTGATGGGCGGCCACGATGCGCCGGTTCAGCTCGGCGCCCAGGTCGGCGAGCTGAACGCGGTCATTGACGCCGGCGACCAGCGCGCTGTCGTCGACATGCTTTGCATGCACGACCTGGCCGTCCTGGCGGACGATCGAGATTACGTCGGTCAAGTAGAGCTCCTGCTGCGCGTTATGGGACCGCAGCCGGCTCAGCCCCGAGCGCAGGGCCGCGATGTCGAAGGCGTACACGCCGGCGTTTACCTCGCAGATGGCCTGCTGGGACGGCGTCGCGTCGGCCTCCTCTACGATCGCCATGACCTCGTGGTCCTGGGTCCACAGGATGCGGCCGTAGCCGGTCGGATCCGGCAGCGTGGTGGTCACGACGGTCGCGACGGCCGATTCGGCGGTGTGGGTGGCGATCAGGTCGGCGAGTGTGTCGGAGTCCAACAGTGGGACATCGCCGGAGATGACCACGACAATGCCGTTGTAGTCCTCCGGCAGTGCCGCCAGGCCGCAGCCGACGGCGTGCCCGGTGCCGAGTTGTTGGTCCTGCACCGCCGTGTCGATGGGGCGGCCGAGTTCGCCCACCAGTTCGGCAATCGCGGGCGCCAGTTTCTGCCGATCCTGGCCGACCACCACCACCAGGTGCTGCGGTGCCACCTTGGCTGCCGAATGAAGCGCGTGCGCGAGCATGCTGCGGCCCGCCAGCGTGTGCAGCACCTTCGGGGTGTCTGAGCGCATGCGGGTACCTGCCCCGGCTGCCAGGACCAGGACCGCGGCCTCACCACGCACCGTCATCCAGCCTGCCCTTCGCACCTTCCGCGAGCGTGTTCGCGCTCCGTCGCCAGGACTCGAACCTGAACTATCTGAACCAAAATCAGAGGTGCTGCCGATTACACCACGACGGAATGCCCGGGTCAGACTCTAGTCGAACCAGATAGCCTGACAGGCGTGGCTGCACCCGAGAAGGACGTGCGTGTGCCCCGCGCCCGGATGACCGGCGCCGAGCGGCGCCACCAGCTCATCGAGGTCGCCAGGACGTTGTTCGCCGAGCGCGGATACGAGGGGACTTCGATCGAGGAGATCGCGCAGCGCGCCAACGTCTCCAAGCCCGTCGTCTACGAGCACTTCGGCGGCAAGGAGGGGCTCTACGCCGTGGTGGTCGACCGTGAGATGTCTGCGCTGCTGGACGGCATAACGTCATCGCTGACGAGGATGACCAACAATCGGTCCCGGCTGCGCATCGAGCGGGTCGCGCTGGCGCTGCTGACCTACGTCGATGAACGCACCGATGGATTCCGCATCTTGATTCGCGACTCCCCGGCCGCCATCACGTCGGGCGGCACCTACTCAACGCTTCTCAACGAGGCCGTCAACCAGGTCTCGTCGATCCTGGCCGGCGACTTCTCACGCCGCGGCCTGGACCCCGATATGGCCCCGCTGTACGCGCAGGCGCTGGTCGGCTCGGTATCGATGACGGCGCAGTGGTGGCTCGACGTTCGAGAGCCGAAGAAAGAAGTGGTGGCCGCGCATCTGGTCAACCTGTGCTGGAACGGGCTGATGCACCTCGAGGACGATCCGCAGCTGCTCGACGAGTAGCCCGGTTTCCCCGCTCCGACAAGCACTTCGGCGAGTGCCTACGATGGATACATCATGACCGCATCGGGGATCACTCATGTTCAAACCCCGATTGTGGGGCTCGTCGATCTGGCGCTGCGGGATCCCTCTTTGGCGGATGTCGCCCGCCGCGCCGCCGACAGACCCGCCGATCTTTCGCTTGTCGGCCCGGCCAGCGCCCGCGTGTTCGCCGCGACCGCGCTGGCGCAGGCGGGTCCGTTGCTGGTGGTCACCGCGACCGGCCGGGAAGCCGACGACCTGACCGCCGAACTGCGCGGGGTCCTTGGTGAGGCGGTGGCGATGTTCCCGTCATGGGAGACGCTGCCGCACGAGAGGTTGTCGCCGGGGGTCGACACGGTCGGCGCGCGGATGATGCTGCTGCGCCGGTTGGCCCATCCCGACGACGAGCGCCTCGGCCCGCCGTTGCGCGTCGTGGTCACCACGACGCGGTCGCTATTGCAGCCGATGGCACCCGACGTGGCCGATATCGAGCCGGTGACGCTCACCGCCGGAGCGGAGGCCCAACTCGACACCGGAGCCGCCCGGGCGGCGACATTCGAGGCTGTCATCGCCCGTCTCGTCGAGCTGGCCTACGACCGGGTCGACATGGTCGGCAAGCGCGGCGAGTTCGCGGTGCGCGGCGGCATCCTCGACGTCTTCCCGCCGACGGCCGAGCACCCCGTTCGCGTCGAGTTCTGGGGCGACGAAGTCTCCGAGATACGTATGTTCTCCGTCGCCGACCAGCGCTCCATCCCGGACATCGCCGTCGATTGGGTGGTCGCGGTGCCGTGCCGTGAGGTGCTGCTCACCGAAGACGTTCGCGATCGGGCCGCCAAGCTGGCCGCCGAGCACCCGGTGCAGCAGAACAGCGTGCCGGGCAGCGTGCCGGACATGCTGGCCAAACTTGCCGAGGGCATCCCGGTTGACGGCATGGAGGCGCTGCTGCCGCTACTGCGCACAGGCGAGTTGTCGACACTGTCCGATCACCTTCCGGCGGGCACCCCGCTGCTGATCTGCGATCCGGAGAAGGTCCGCACGCGCGCGGCCGACCTGATAAAGACCGGCCGCGAGTTCCTTGAAGCCTCGTGGTCGACGGCCGCGGTCGGCGGTGGCGTGCCGATCGACATCGAGGCGCTCGGTGCGTCGGGGTTCGTCGAGCTGGATGACGCTCGGTCCGGGGCGCGCGAAGGCGGGCACCCGTGGTGGACGCTCTCGCAGCTTTCCGATGAGTCCGCGCTGGAGCTCAACATCCGGCCTGCGCCATCGGCGCGCACGGCGCAGCCCAACCCAGACTTTCAAGCCGAGATCTTCGCGATGCTGCGCGCCCATGTCGCGACGGGAGGCTACGCAGCCGTCGTCACCCCTGGCACCGGCACCGCGCACCGCGTAGTGGAGCAACTCGCCGAATCAGACACGCCCGCAACGATGTTGGAGCCAGGCAGCGCCCCGAAAGAGGGCGTCGTCGGCGTGCTGAAGGGCCCGCTGCACGACGGTGTCGTGATCGCCGGGGCCAACCTCGTCGTGATCACCGAGACCGACCTGACCGGCAACAGGGCCACCGCCACAGAGGGCAAGCGGCTGGCCGCCAAGCGCCGCAACGTCGTCGACCCGCTGGCGTTGACGGCCGGCGATCTGGTGGTGCACGACCAGCACGGCATCGGCCGGTTCATGGAGATGACGGAGCGGGTGGTTGGCGGCGCGCGCCGCGAGTACCTGGTGCTCGAATACGGGTCGAGCAAACGCGGGGGCGGATCCGACCGGCTCTACGTCCCGATGGACTCGTTGGACCAGCTGTCCCGTTATGTCGGCGGTGAGTCGCCGACGCTGTCGCGCCTCGGCGGCAGCGACTGGGCCAACACGAAGACCAAGGCCCGCCGGGCGGTCAGGGAGATCGCCGCCGAGCTGGTGTCGCTGTACGCCAAGAGGCAGGCATCGGCCGGCCACGCGTTCGCCCCGGACACCCCGTGGCAGGCCGAGATGGAGGACGCGTTCGGTTTCACCGAGACCGTCGACCAGATGACTGCCATCACCGAGGTCAAGGGCGACATGGAGAAGCCGGTCCCGATGGACCGGGTGATCTGCGGCGACGTCGGCTACGGCAAGACCGAAATCGCGGTTCGCGCGGCGTTCAAGGCGGTGCAGGACGGTAAACAGGTGGCGGTGCTGGTGCCGACGACTCTACTGGCCGATCAGCATCTGCAGACCTTCGCCGAGCGGATGGCCGGCTTCCCGGTCACGGTGAAGGGGCTGTCCCGGTTCACCGACCCGGCCGAATCGCGGGCGGTGCTCGACGGCATGAAGGACGGCTCGGTCGACATCGTGATCGGCACGCACCGGCTGCTGCAGACCGCCGTGACGTGGAAAGACCTCGGACTGGTCGTCGTCGACGAGGAACAGCGGTTCGGCGTCGAGCACAAGGAGCACATCAAGTCGATGCGCACCCACGTCGACGTGCTGACCATGAGCGCCACCCCGATCCCACGCACGCTGGAGATGAGCCTGGCCGGCATCCGCGAGATGTCGACGATCCTCACCCCGCCCGAGGAGCGCTACCCCGTGCTGACCTACGTCGGTCCGCACGACGACAAGCAGATCGCCGCGGCTTTGCGACGGGAGATGCTGCGCGACGGGCAGGCCTTCTACATCCACAACCGGGTCCGCTCCATCGATCAGGCGGCCGCGCGGGTGCGGGCGCTGGTACCGGAAGCGCGCGTCGCCGTCGCACATGGGCAGATGCCCGAGGATCTGTTGGAGAGCACGGTTGAGGGATTCTGGAATCGCGAGTTCGACGTCCTGGTCTGCACGACGATCGTCGAGACCGGCCTGGACATCTCGAATGCCAACACGTTGATCGTCGACCGCGCCGACACATTCGGGCTCTCACAGCTACATCAGCTGCGGGGCAGGGTCGGCCGCAGCCGCGAACGTGGCTACGCCTACTTCCTGTATCCGCCCGAAGTGCCGTTGACCGAGACGGCCTACGACCGGCTCGCGACGATCGCGCAGAACAACGAGCTGGGTGCGGGCATGGCGGTCGCGATGAAGGATCTTGAAATCCGTGGCGCCGGAAACGTGCTCGGCGTCGAACAGTCCGGACACGTTGCCGGGGTCGGCTTCGACCTATACGTGCGGCTGGTCGGCGAGGCCGTCGAGGCCTACCGCGCAGCGGCGGACGGGAAAACCATTCCGGCCGTTCAGGAGCCGAAGGACGTCCGGATCGATCTTCCGGTCGACGCGCACCTGCCGCCGGACTACATCGCCAGCGACCGGCTGCGGCTGGAGGCCTATCGACGGTTGGCGGCGGCCGCCGACGACGTCGCAGTGGACGCCGTGATCGAGGAACTTGTCGACCGGTATGGCCCCTTGCCGTCGGCGGCGCAACGTTTGATTGCGGTGGCGCGGCTGCGATTGTTGTTCCGCCAATATGGGATCACCGAAGTCAGCGCGATATCCGAGTCGACACTGCGGCTGTCGCCGTTGCAGTTGGTCGACTCTCAGCAACTACGACTCAAGCGGTTGTATCCGGGCGCGCATTACCGGGCAACGACGTCGACGGTGCAAGTTCCGATTCCGCGAGCGGGTTCTGGCGTTGGGGCACCCAGGATTCGTGATCTTGAACTGGTTGCGACGGTGGCCGGTCTGGTGTTGGCCCTAGATGGAAAACCCCAGGAAGGTGTTGATATAACGAAGTTCGGAGGTGCGGAAATGAGCGATAAGCGACAGGGGACATGACAGTCGTCCTGGTCGATCCGCGCCGCCCTTCGCTGGTACCCGTCGAGGCCATCGACCTGCTGAGCGGTGACGTTCAGTACACCGAGGAGATGCCGGTAAAGGTGCCGTGGTCGCTGCCTGCGGCCCGCCCGGCCTACGACGGCGACGACGCCCCGGTGCTGCTGTCGTCCGATCCCGACCATCCCGCGGTGAAGGCGCGCCTGGCAGCAGGCGACAAGTTGATCGCAGCGCCCGACACCGCAGCCGGGGAGCGGCTCGTCGACGCGGTCGCGATGATGGACAAGCTGCGCACCTCCGGACCGTGGGAAAGCGAGCAAACACACGACTCGCTGCGTCGCTACCTGCTCGAGGAGACCTACGAAGTGTTCGACGCGGTGCGCGGCGGCAACGCCGACGAGCTGCGCGAGGAGCTCGGAGACGTGTTGCTGCAGGTGCTGTTTCATGCACGCATCGCCGAGGATGCGCCACAACACCCGTTCACCATCGACGACGTTGCGGATTCGCTGGTGCGCAAGCTCGGCAATCGGGTGCCTGCCGTGCTCGCCGGTGAGTCGATCTCACTGGACGAGCAGCTCGCCCAGTGGGAGGAGCGCAAGGCCGCAGAAAGAGCGAGCAAAGGGGTCCGTTCTTCCATG
This sequence comes from Mycobacterium sp., assembly GCA_035634855.1. Classification (GTDB taxonomy): domain Bacteria; phylum Actinomycetota; class Actinomycetes; order Mycobacteriales; family Mycobacteriaceae; genus Mycobacterium. The sequence goes on along the minus strand of DASQCE010000084.1, from coordinate 4,519 downwards.
GATGACGTGCCGACGGGGCAACCCGCTTTGGCGTTGGCGCAGAAGGTTCTTGAGCGGATCTCGGCCGCGGGGTTGCCTGCCGATCTGGTACCGGACACCATCACGTCGGTGACGGTATCGGTCGATTCGGACGCCGAGAATGCTTTGCGCTCAGCGGTTCTGGAGTTCATGGACACGGTGCGCCGGGTCGAGCACGCGATCACGGCGGGCCGCCGTGGTGAGGATGTGCCGGAGGAGCTCGACGTGTCGACGCTCGGGATGATCTCCGAGGACGAGTGGCGGGCCTATTGGCCGCCCGCGGCCGAGGACACCGAGCCAGTCCCTGACCGAATCCCCGAACCGGCGCCGGCCGACGTTCCGGAGCCGGCACCGGTCGACGTCCCGGAGCCGGGTCCGGTCGAGGTGCCTGAACCGTCCCCGGTCGACGTTCCCGAGCCGTCGCCCGAAGACGCCGCCGAGCCGGCCGAGAAGTTCACCGCCTAAGTGCGGAACGGTATTCCAGCAGACGCTTTCTCGGACTTTTCTCGCGTGGTTACATTCTTGACGCAATAGCGCTCAGCTGAAGAGCGTCGAACCCCAGTAGGCCGACGAATCACCCTCCCGCACGCCCGGCGGGCATGCGAAAACGGCTGTGCCGGTGTGGAAGATGTACTCGTTGAGCGCGTCGCTGGACATCCGCGCCAGCACCGGGATGAAGTTGGTGGCAGGGCTCCGCACAAACGCGATGAAGAAGAGCCCAGCATCGAGGTGCCCGAACCCATCCGAGCCGTCGGTGAAGTTGTATCCGCGGCGCAGCATCTTGATCCCGCCCACATGGTCGGGGTTGACCAGCCGGACGTGGGCGTCGACGTCGATCAGCGGCGTGCCCTTGTCGTCCTTGAGGTCGAAGTTGAGTAGCTCGAACTCCTGAGTCAGCCCGTTGGGAGCGCCGCTGCCCTTCTGCCTGCCGATCACCCGCTCCTGCTCGAGCAGCGTTGTGCGGTCCCATGCCTCGATACGATTTCGAATCCGCCGCGTCACCAGGTAGCTGCCACCGGTGAGCCAGTCGGGACCGTCATCCTTGGCCACCCAGACGTTCTTGTCCAGCGCCTGGGTGTCCTCGGCCTTGAGGTTGTTGGTTCCGTCCTTGAACCCGAGCATGTTTCGGGGAGTGGACTGTTCGCGGGTCGTCGACGAGGTCCGGCCGAAGCCAAGCTGTGAATACTTCACGGCGACAGTGCCGAACCCGACGCGGGCCAGATTGCGCACGGCGTGCACAGCAACCTGCGGGTCGTTCGCACATGCCTGGATACAGATGTCGCCGCCGCACTTGTTGGGGTCGAGGATCTCGTTGGTGAACTTCGGCAGGTCGGCCAAGGCGGCAGGGCGCTGGTTGCCGATGCCGAATCGATCCTTGCCATCCTTTTCGAAGAACGACGGTCCGAACCCGATCGTCAACGTCAGCGCGGACGCCGGCAGCCCCAGCGCTTCACCCGTATCATCCGGCGGCGCATAGGGATTGCCGCCGATCGCGCCGTTCGGCACGGCATCGTCGCCGCGCGTCATTCGCTCAGCCATCTCGGTCCATTGCTTCAGCAGGGCGATGACGTCGTCGCGGTTGTCCGCCGTGACGTCGAACGCACAGAAGTGCATCCGGTCCTGCTGCGGAGTGATGATCCCCGCCTGGCGCTCCCCGCGGAACGGAATCGGCTGGTGCAGCCCGCCGAAGTCCGTGCTGGACGCGGATGCCCGGCCGGCGAGCGCACCCGCGCCCGCCGCGCCGACCACCGCCGCGGTTACCCCCGCCGCGCCGAACAGCTTGCGTCGGGAGAGACCCCGGCGAGCTTGATCGTCGGGGTCTCGACCCTCGCTCCGCGGTGGATCAGGTTCCACCGGCGCCGTGTCACTGGGGAGCGATGACACCTTGCACCTGGCTTACCTCCTTGGACAACGCGTCGATCGCGCGCGACAACTCTTGACGCTGAGGCTCGGTCACCTTGTCGTAGAACGCGAAACCGTCGCCCTGGCGGTACTTCTCGAGCAGCGCGTCGACCTCGGCGAACCGCTGGTCCACCTTCTTGCCGAGGTCAGCGTTGCGCTCGTCGAGGATGGGCCGCACCGACGCCACCGCCGTCTGCGATCCGTCGACGTTGGCCTTGAAGTCCCACAGGTCGGTGTGGCTGAAGGTGTCCTCCTCGCCGGTGATCTTGCTGCTCGCCACCTCGTCGAGCAGACCCTGTGCGCCACCGGCGATCTGGGTCGAGTCGATGGTCCAAGTGGACGCCTTTACGCCGTTGTCGAGCTCCTTGACGTCGGCCATCAGCTGGTCTGCGATCGCATTGCTGTCCGGCTGCAGGCCGGTAACCCACAAGTCCTTTTCCAGCCGGTGGAAGCCGGTCCACTTCTGACCCGGTTCCAGATCCGCCTCGCGGAGGTCGATGCGGGGATCGAGATCGTTGGGGAACGACTCGGCGACCGGTTCGATGCGTTCGTAATAGGTGCGCGCGATCGGGAACTGTGCCTTGGCCGCGTTGATGTCACCCTTCTTGACCGCGTCGACGAAAATTTGAGTGGCCGCGATCAGCGCGTCGGTCTGGCTGTTCACGTAACGCTTGTAGCTTTGGGACGCCTCCTTGAACTTGCCCGCTTCGTCGATCTTGACGGAGTCGCCGGTGACCTTGAAGTCGCCGCGGATGCCGTCGCCGACCATGCCCGGCTTGCATGCCGTCTGGTACGTACCGGGTTCGCCGAGCTGCACGATCAGCTTGCGCTGCAGCCCGGGGGAAATGTTCTCCACCTCACCCATCACCCGTTCTCCCTCGCCGTAGACGTAGAACTCGGTGACCTTGGTGCCGTCGTTGGTGATGACGAAAGTGTTGGCACCGGTTGCGCCTTCGGTGCCCGACAGGTCGCATGCGGTGTCGGACGCGGTGACGGTGACCTCCGCGGGGCCACTCTTGCTGTCCGAGTCGGTCTTTTCCGGCTCTTTACTTTGGCAGCTCGTCAGTGCCAGGCCCGCCAGCGCTGCGGTGGCGATGGCAAGGGTCGACTGCAGCTTCACGTGGTTGACCTTTCGGGTTCGGGTAGAGGTTGTGGTGAGGGATCGGTTTTCGCGGGCGCCTTCGTTGGGCGCAGGAAGATCGCCAGCACGATGACGAGGTACGCCAGCCACAGGCTGAACTGCAGCACCGTCGGCGTGGGCGTGACGTTGAAGATGCCCTGGATCACCTCGCCGTACCACGACGACCAGTTGAACCACGAGGTGATGTCGAATGCCTTGCGGCTCAGGCCCGGCAGCCAGCCGACCGTTTGCAGCGCGCCGACGCCGTAGGACAGGATCCCGGCGGCCACGACGATCAGGAAGACACCCGTGTATTTGAAGAACTTGGCCAAGTTGATCCGGATGGCGCCGGCGTACATGCCGTAGGCGATCGCGGCGGCGATCAACACTCCGATCACAAGTCCGATCAGCGGCCACGCGGTCTGGGCCTCTGCGTAGCCGACCATGAACAGGGCGGTCTCGACGCCTTCTCGGCCGACCGCCAGGAACGCCAGCGCGAGCACCGCCATCGAGCCCGTTTCCAGCGCGCGCTGCACGTCGCTGCGCAGCTCACCCGACATCGACGCGGCGGCCCTCTTCATCCAGAGGATCATCGTCGTGACGATGGCGACCGCAGCCAGCGACGCAATGCCCGCGATGGCCTCGGCCGCCAAACCCGAGATCGTGTTCTCGCCGAATTGGATTACCAGGAAAACCGCGACCGTCATCAGGATTGCTGCGGCCACTCCCAGCCACACCCATTTGAGGGCGTCGCGGCGGTCGGACTTCACCAGGAACGCCACCAGGATCGTGACGACGATTGCGGCCTCGAGGCCCTCACGCAAGCCGATCAAACCGCTTCCGAACAGCTGCGATGTGATGTTGGGTGCGGCGGCATGGATACTGACACCCAAGTCCGTACCAGCAGTCATCGACTTGTCCTCGCTACGCAGTATCCGCGTACTTTGCTTTGGCTGCCCAAAGCAAGGTGTGGCTCACCTTATCAGGGCAGGACTCGGTGGGGTACACGTCCGGTGACGGTTGCCGATCTGGTCCGTGCGCGTGGGACGATGGGCAACGACCAGAGTGGGTTTGAGGGAGTCCGGTGTCGCCAGTGCGTTGGCTGCGGGCTGTCGCGGTTATCGGCGCGACAGTGCTGCTGATGGCTTCCAGCTGCTCATGGCAGATGGGCACGCCGATTCCCGACGGCGTGCCGCCACCACCAGGCGATCCGGTACCCAAGATCGACACCCACGTCAAGGGCAGGCCCGCCGATCAGCTGCACGAATGGGCGGCCCAACGCGCGCCCGTAATGGGCATGCCGGTCGTGGCGCTAGAGGCCTACGCATATGCCGCGCGCGTCGCGGAGGTGGAGAACCCCGACTGCCATCTGGCGTGGACGACGCTCGCGGGCATCGGTCAGGTGGAAAGTCACCACGGCACCTACCGCGGCGCGGTCATCGCGCCGAACGGCGACGTCACGCCGCCGATCCGCGGGGT
>DASQCE010000083.1:0-3254 GCA_035634855.1 Mycobacterium sp. | reverse complement strand
GCTGCGTCGTCGATGCGGATGCCTTGGACGCGTTCCATCGTCAGCACCCGCTCGCTCGTCAGGTCCCAGTACACCTGCGGCACCCGGATGTTCTTGCCGAGCGGCGAGGCGTGCATATGCGACACCCAAGCGTCCATCGACTGCGCTTCGAGCCGGAAGTCAAGCTCCTCGGCCAGGTTGTCGGCGAAGTCGGCCACGACGTCCTGGGCGGACAGCCGCCGGCCGAGCTTGGCCAGCTCGACGATCTGCGCCCCGCGCTTGAGGATCTGCAGGTCCGCCGCGACGCGCCGACGGATGCCCGGCCGCTGGATCTTGACCACGACCTCTTCGCCGCTGTGCAGGGTCGCGTAGTGCACCTGCGCGATCGAGGCCGATGCGAACGGCTTGTCGTCGAAGGTCTTGAACAGCTTGGCGGGCTCTTCGCCGAGGTCCTCCTTGAACAGCTTGTGCACTTCGTCGGGGTCGGCGGGCGGGACCGCATCGAGCAGGCTGCGAAACTCCCTGCTCAGTTGCTCACCGAAGGCACCAGGGCTGGATGCGATGATCTGGCCGAACTTGACGTAGGTGGGTCCCAGATCGGCGAACGTCTTCGGGATCTGCTTGATGATCTTCTGCTGAAGCGAGCCTTTACCGGCGAGCTTGGTGACGACCCGCGCGCCGGTGCGGGTCATCTGCCAACCCGTCGCGCCGATGCGGGCAGCCTCGACCGGCAGCGGCACCCGGTCGAGCTTGGCCACCTCGCGGTGTTTAGTCGTACTCATGGTTGCAGTGTCTCAAACGGCGGGTTGACGAGTAAAAACTGTGTGGACCGGGTCACACGTGGCTTTCTGCGCCGAAACGGTATTCCAGCAGGTCATCAGTCGTCGGGCTGTTGCTGCTGGAATACCGTTTCGGCGAAGTTCTCCGCCAGCGCCTCGACGACGGGCCGCCACACCGGCTCGGGCAGATCGTGGCCCATTCCGTCGACGACGACGTACCGTGCGCCCTCGATTGCGCGGGCGACGTTGCGTCCGTTGCGCGGTCGCACCATCGGGTCCTCCGAGCCGTGGATGACGACGGTCGGCGCGGTGATGCGCCGGGTGAAGCGCATCAGGCTGCCGGTGCCCAGGATCGCGTCGAACTGGCGCAGCATCCCCTGCGGGTAGTCGCTGCGGGCACTCAATTCCTCGACGCGGCGGCGCAATTGGTGTGCTGGCGGAAGGAAATTCGGACCGTTGATGACGGAGATGTTGCGCACCTCGGTCGCCAGCTTGTCCTCGACGGGTGCGTCCTTGGCGGGCGCGGCGAACGCCAGCCTGATCACTCGCCACTTCGGAATCGACGACATCGGCCTGCCGGAGCTCGTCATGATCAGGCCCAGCGACCGAACCCGTTCGGGGTGGCTGCCTGCCAACACCTGGGCGATCATCCCGCCCATCGACGCGCCGACGACGTGCGCCCGTTCGATGCCGAGGTGGTCGAGCAGCCCTTTGACGTCCTCGGCCAGGTCGACCAGCGTGTACGGCACCGGGCTGGTCCGGCCGACGACGTAGCGCAGCACCCGCGAGTAGACGGAGCCCTTGGCCCGCAGTCCGCGCATCTTCGTCGACAGCCCGGTGTCACGGTGGTCGAAGCGGATCACCCGATAGCCGCACGCGAGCAGCTGTTCGCAGAAGCCGTCGGGCCACATCGGCAGCTGAGCGCCGACGCCCATGATCAGCAAGACCGGCGGGTGGGCGGGGTCGCCGAGATCTTCGTAGAAGATCTCAACCGGTGCCGCGCCCTCGCCGCAGACCGCCGTCCCGCTTCGGGTTTGCATGCCCTGAAACTACGGTTTCTGATGGAAATCGCGCGAATTCGATCAGAAACCGTAGTCCCGGCGACGAGTCACACCATCGGGCTGATCTGGTCGTCGACGCCGAGCAACGACTTCCCGAATATTTCGTATCCCACGACGGGATAGAGACCCGCATGCCGCGCGGCGGTGTTGGCGTCGCGCCAATACCGTTGTAGTGGGCTGGATTCGGCGAAACTACCCGCGCCGTGCACGTTGACGAGGATGTTGATCGCATCGAGCATCTGCTGCGCCGCGTATCCGCCCTGGGCCCGGGCTTTCGCGCGTTCGTCATAGTCAATATGCCTGTCATCGACGGCGGCCCGATCCAGCTGATCGGCGACTGCGTACATGTGCAGACGAGCTGTCTCCAACTTCAACGCCGCTTCGGCAATCTGTACCTGGACACCGACCGAATCGCTCTGGTTGGTGAAGATCGTGTGGTGCATCGTCTTTGTCGGCGCCTTCTCGATCGTGTATGTCAGTGCCGCGCTGGCGACCCCGAGGATGGGACCGAGCAGGGCGAGTGTGGCCAGAGTCGGAAACGGCAGGCGGTACATCGGTGAGTCCGATGGCGCTGGGAGCGCCTCCTTGGAGACCGCGTCCATGAGAATGGTTCGGTAATCGGGAACGAAGACGTCCTCGCCGACCCAGGTGTTGCTGCCGGTGCCGCGCATACCCGTTGTCCGCCAAGTGTCTTCCAACCGCAGGTCGGACGCCGGTATCAGGCACCAGTATGCGTCGCCGGGCCGACCGGACTCGTCCGTGAGCATGGCAATGACCCCAGCCCACGTGGCGTGCGGCGATCCCGAGGCGTACCCCCAGCGACCGCTGACCCGCAGCCCTCCCTCGACGCGGCGCGCGGGGCCCGGTGTTGCGGCGCCCGCAATGCGCGCGTCACCGTTGTCTGCGAACACCTCCGATCGCGCGCGGTCGGGAAAGTGCGCGGCCAACCACGTGGCCGTCGCCCCGAGGCCGACCAGCCAGGCGACGGAGCCGTCGGCTTGACCCAGCAACTCGCTGATCTCGAGGACGGTACGGACGTCCACCTCGTAGCCGCCGAACTGCTGTGGCGACAGCAGCCGGAAGAACCCGGCCGCGGTCACACCGTCAATGACCGCGTCCGAGGCCTTCCGTTCGGTCTCACCCGTCGCCGCATGCTCGCGCAAAAGCGGCTGCAATCCGCGAGCCCTTGAAACGAGCTCCTCACGTGTTGGGATGGTGATGGCGTCGATTGCTGTGCTCATATCGACTCAAAGCGATCGAAGGCACGCTTTCGCTCAACCGGCACTGCGTGATGTACATCACACTTCAGCTAGACACGGCCGGCTTCCAGCGCTTCATCCAGTGGGTCTCCGGCCATTCCTCGTTGGCGGCCATCAGCTCGTACATCGTTGCGCCGTCGATGGATTCGCGGATGATGTCGGCGTGCCCGGCGTGC
>DASQCE010000082.1:0-9228 GCA_035634855.1 Mycobacterium sp. | reverse complement strand
GATCGATCGGAGGTTGATCAGAGGTGAAGAAACACACGTTACGAGTTGCAGCGGCCATTGCCGGCGCAAGTGCATTCGTCGCGATGGGCGCGCTGTCTGTCGCGGCAGGCGTTACGCAGGCGCAGGCGAACACTGTCATCCCAGAAGGTTACGACTGGCCGGTCACCACGAGTGTCTACCGTCCGCCAGCCACACTCGCTATGACGACGCAATCGAGCCCATCGACGGCCACGCCGGCACCGATGGGCGCACACGGCTGATCGTCGGACGGCGCGCATCGGCGCGCGACATTTTCGGCGCCTTGCCGATCGGCGGGTTTTGTCGTCGAATCGCAACCCAGTTTGGCTGTGCCGCAGGCAGCGTGCGCTCACCGTTGGATGTCGATGCTGACGCGGCTGCGGGCGTCGTCGTCGTAGGTGAGTTCGGCCAAGAGGAGCCGTGCTGCGAGTGCGTGGGGGGTGCCTATGGCGGCGAGCTGAACGTTGATCGGCGTCAGCGCGGCGTCGATCTCGGAGCGGCGGAACCGAATCACCCTCGGCCCCAACTGATATGCCTTCAAACGCCCATCGAGGACCATGGTCCGCACGGTGCGTGTTGTGACACGTAGGTACGTGGCGGCGTCTTGCATCGACATGTCCGGCGCGCTGACGGCGAGCAGCCACACACCAGAATCAACGCGAAATTTCTGCTCATTTCAGCAGAATGGCACCGGCCCGGAAACCTAGCGTCCAGGCGGCCGGATGTTGCTTCTCGAGCGCAGCTAGACAATTGGTACCGGCTCCTAAGGCGGTTTCCAGTTTGATGGCGTTGACTTGCCTTTACCTGCAGGTTTACCGGTCGCCGCGCTGACGTGGTGACCTCAGAAACCAAGAAGGTGAGGTGTTCCAATAATGCATTCTCCCACCCCCAACAACGGAAGACTGCTCGTCGCGGTGATCGGCGCCAGCGGCGTGGTGGCGATCGGCGCGTTGTCGGTCGCGATCGGCCAGCAACAGGCCGAGCCTGCCGTGATGGTGAGCAGCGCCAACTCCACAGCGGCCGGTCCTACCAGCGCCACGACGACGCCGATGATGGCGGTGCCATTGATCAAAGGACCGGCACAGTTGCCCACCGAGGAACAGGGGCCCGCCGCGCCGTAGCCAATCCGCATTGATTTCACGGGTGAGCGCTGAGACGGCGCGCGCCTAGTGTGTTGTGAAGATATGACGCGAGTCGTTCGGGGATGTCGTCGGCGGTCTCGGTCCAGACGGACGGTTTAGGGTCCTGATTCCAGGTGGTGATCCAGTCGCGGATGTCTTTTTCCAGCGCGTAGATCGAGGTGTGCACGCCGCGGCGTAGTTGTTGGTCGGTCAATAGCGCGAACCATCGCTCGACCTGGTTGAGCCACGACGAGTAGGTGGGGGTGAAGTGCATGCGGAAGCGGGAATGGGCCGCGAGCCATTTGGCGATCGGGGGTGATCCGGCCAAGGTGGGATACCAGCTGTTTGCCGTATCGTGCGCCCCGCTCGGTGGCCACGCTGGCTGTGCTGTCGTTGGTGTCCGACATTGGTGAGTCTCCTGTTTTCTCAAGCGGTTCGACGGTTCCACTTGTCCGTTGTCGCAGGGGCTCAGCGCTGGCAGTGCGCGTAGTTCAGGAATCCACTGACCAGCCTACGTACCCGTTCCGCTGCGGCGTCCTGCTCGGTCTTGGTCTGGTGGCGTAGCCGCGCGACGTCGAGCGCCGCACCGTCAAGCCATGGTTCGGGATCGTGTTGTAGCCATATCGCTAAAAGGTCACTGTCCAACTCCGGATGGAACTGCACAGCGAGAGAGCGGCGCAGGACGAAGGCTTGGGCCGCGTTGCCGTTGCGCGCGATTTCGGCGGCTCCGGGTGGGTTCGTCCATTTGTCGTAATGCCACTGAAACCAAGGACCTTCGGGCACCAACCCCCGATCATCGCTTTCGATGGTGTACCAACCGATTTCAGGCCGATCCGAGCGACTGACTGTGCCGCCGTGTGCCTGTGCCAGTAGCTGCCCGCCGAAGCACACGCCGAGCACTGGCACCCCTGCGCGATCGGCCTCGCGCAGCATGGTCATTTCGGCGCCGACCCAGGTCTGCAGCAGCGCGGGTTCATACGCGGGCAACGTGGCGCCCAGGGGGATGATGACATCGAAGCCGCGGGGGTCAGGGAACTCGATGTTCACCGCGGTCTCGTCGACGAGCAGGAGCTCGTTGTCGTACCCAACTTCAGCAAACGCGTCGCCGAGCATCGCCGGTGGTGCGAGGCGCTGATGCTGGATGAACAGCGCGGTCTTGGACACGGGCGTCCTTTCTGGGTCGTGTCTTAGTTGTCGGCGCCTACTCGCGGAGACGGCTCATGGAGGCGTAGACCTCGTGAATTGTGTCCAAGTAGGTCCTGATCTGGTGCTCGAGGTTGGCGCTAAGACGTGAGCCGTGGGATGAGTCAGAGATGGTAGGCGTACTCCCGCACTTCCCAGTCCGTGACGAAGTGGGCGAAGCGCTCGAGCTCGTTGCGCTTGTAGGCGACGAAGGCGGACACGAACTTCGGGCCCAGGATCTCGGCGAGGTCGGAGTCCTTCTCCAGCGCGTCGATGGCCTCACCGAGGCTGCTGGGCAACATCTCCGCCTTGGAGGTGTCGTAGCCGTAGCCGACCAGCTTGGCCGGCGGCTTGAGCCCGTCGCGGATCCCCAGGTATGCCCCGGCCAGCAGGCTCGCGATGGCCAGGTACGGGTTCGCTGAGGCGTCGCCGAGGCGGAGCTCCAACCGCGAAGCGCGTCCGCGCTCCGGCGGGATCCGAACCATCGCCGACCGGTTGTCCAGGCCCCAGTCGATCAGCCACGGCGCCAGCGTGTCCGGCCCAAACCTCTTGTAAGAGTTGATCGTCGGGTTGTGCACGGCCGCAAGTGCAGGGGCGTGGGCCAGCACCCCGGCGATCGCCGACCGCCCGATCTCGGAGAGTCCGTCCTCGCCCTCAGGATCGTCGAACAGCGGCTTGCCGTCGTCGCTCCAGGTGGAGAAGTGGAGGTGGAAACCCGAACCGCCCTCGTCGTTGAACGGTTTGGCCATGAAAGTGGCCCGCTTGCCCTGACGGCGGGCGAGCTCCTTGATGGCCGATTTGAACTGGAACGCGCGGTCCGCGGCGGTCATCGCATCGGAGTGCCACAGGTTGATCTCGAACTGGCCGCTGGAGAACTCGTGGTTGGCGGCCACGACGTCCAGGCCGTACTTCCCGAGCATCCGTAGCGCGTCGAGCAGGGTGTTTTCCGGGTCGCCGCGCAGGCCGGAGACGTAGACGTTGCCGGTGGCCTCGCCGTACCGGCGCCAGCCGCCCGGCGCGGCCTCGTCCTGGTCGAGCAGGTAGAACTCGAGCTCGGGCCCGACAAAAGGGCGCATGCCGAGCTCGGCGAACTTGTCGACGACCCGGCGAAGCACCGCGCGAGGGCTCTCCTCGGACCGGCTGCCGTCGGGGTTGAAAAGATCGGCGATGACGCTGGCCACGCCCGGCTCCCACGGCACCGGCCGGAAGGTCTCGAGATCCGGGAAGGCGACGATGTCCGGAAGTCCTTCGCTCAGACCACCTTCCATGTCCACGACGTCGCCCATCGGTGTGGTGCCGTAGACGGACCGGCAGAACGCCACACCGTCCCCGACGGTGCGCGGGAAGTGCTGCACCAGCAGGTCCCGTCCCCGCTCGCTACCGATCAGATCGGAGTAGGTGAGGCGGATGACGTCGATGCCGTCCGCGGTGAGCCGGCCTGCTGCCGCCTCGAGTCCTGACTCGTCGAAGTGCCCCACGGTCATATCCTCCTGCATCGTTTGGTCGCGAATAATGGCGAGCACATCTCGGATTGCCTGGCCCCGGTCACGCCGAGTCGTCGCCGCCGCGTCCGACCATGGCGTAGACGTCGGGACGGGTCCGCTTCAGCACGAGCCCGTAGACCAGCCCGATGACGGCCGCGGCGACGATCAGCCCGGGCAGGATCCAGCGCAGCGGGTCGTCCGGCGTCGAGCCAAGGAGAGCGTCGAAGTTGGTGAGCGCCAGCACGAACACCACGAAGAGCGCGATCGAGGAGACCACGGCGGCGGCCTCGTGGGAGAGCGTCGCCTCGGTGACATCGCTGTGTCGACGCAGGTAGACGAACACCGCCACCGAGGTCAGCGCCATCAAGAAGATGACGCCGAGGGCGCCGACGTTGGTCAGCCAGGCGAACAGGCTGAGCACCGGGTCCTTGCCGAGGATCGCGAAGACCCCGATCAGCACCACGGCGATAGCGGTCTGTGCGAGCGAGCCGGCCATCGGGGCACCCTTGGCGTTCACCCGGGCGAGCCCGGAGGGCAGCACGCCCTCGCGGCCGAGGGAGAAAAAATACCTTGCGACCGAGTTGTGGAAGGAGAGCAGTGCCGCGAACAGGCTGGTCACAAACAGCACGGTGGCAATGTCGGCGAACCACTTGCCGACGTTCTGCTCGGCGTAGACGAATAACAGCCCCGCGGTGAGCTCCTGGGACCTGCCGATGATCTGGGTCTTACCGACCGCCATCACGGTCGCCCAGGCCGAGGCGGCGTAGAAGACGCCGATGATGATGACCGCGGTGTAGGTGGCGCGGGCAACGGTCCTCTGCGGGTTCTTGCACTCCTCGCCATAGATCGCGGCGGATTCGAAGCCGACGAACGACGCGGTGACGAAGCAGAGCGCGGCGCCCAACGCGCCCGGGCTGAGCGCGGCCGGAAGAAACGGCTCGATGGTCAGACCCTCCGCGGGCTTGGCGATCCCGGCGATGTCGAAGACGAGGACGACCAGGGACTCCAGGATGAGGAACAAGGCGAGCACGCGGGCGTTGAGGTCGACCTGCAGCTGGCCCAGGATCGCGATGATGGCGACGGTCACCAGCGCGCTGATCCACCACGCCACATGCAGGCCGAGGAACTGCTCCAACGCTGCCGACGCGGCAAACCCGTAGAGGCCGAAGATGCCGACCTGCATCGCGTTGTAGGCGACCAGGGCGACGAGCGCGGTCGACACGCCCCAGGCCTGGCCGAGGCCCTTGCTGACGTAGGTGTAGAACGCACCCGAGTTAGCCACATGCCGGCTCATCGCGGCGTAGCCGACAGCGAAGACGAGCAGGATGACCGCGATGATGACGTACACGAGCGGAATACCGAGCAGCGAAGTGACCGCAAAGCTGGTGGGCACGCCGCCGGCTACGACGGTCAGCGGCGCGGACGCGGCGACCACGAAGAACACGATGTCCGCGACGCCGAGTGAGCGGCGCCCGAGGTGCGCCCCCTTCGCCCCCTCGGTGGCGCCCTGAGCTCGGTCGCTGTTAACAGCCATGGGAACCTCCGACTTAGGTTTCGCCCTCGGCGGGCACCGAGTACAGTGGAATCGTACGGATCCAAACGATCATGTCAAGAGTTTTCGAGGAGTCAATCACTGTGGGCCGTACCCTATCTCCGAGTCGAACGCGACTTTCGGACCCAAACGACCTCCGATTAGGATCCGTTCCATGCCGGACCCACGCACGCTCGCCGAAACCGAGTCGGCGATGAACCGCCACATCGAAGGGCTGGAGATCGACTTCGCTGCCGCGCACACGGTCTCGAGCCTCTACCGCGCCGCCAACGCCGTCCGCGCGCACATCACCAACGCGGTGCTGCGCCAGTACGACCTGACCTGGAGCGGCTTCGTTGTGATGTGGGTCGTGTGGATCTGGGACGGGATGGAGACCCGGCACGTCGCCGAGAGCGCGGCCATCTCCAAGGCGACGCTGACAGGCGTGATGAAGACGCTGGAAAGCCGCGGCTGGCTCATCCGCGAGAGTTCGGTCGCCGACCGTCGCCTGGTGCAGCTGCGGTTGACCCAATCCGGCATCGACCTGATGACCGAGCTCTACCCCAAGTTCAATGCGGCGGAATCCGACGTGGTGCGGCAGCTGTCGGCCAGGTCCAAGGCCAGCCTGGCCAGGGACCTGCGCAGCATTGTCCGCACCGTCGAGGCGAACGGCGCCCCGGCGAACGGAGTCGGTGCCTGAGGCGTGCTCAGCGCGCCGCGTCAATGAATGCTCGAAAGATGCTGGCCTGCACCGGATCAGTGTCCGCGGAGTCCTCGGGGTGCCACTGGACGCCGAGATACCACCCCTCGTGGCCGTCGATGGTGACGGCCTCGATCGTCCCGTCCGAGGCGTGCGCGGCGGGCCGCAGCCCCTGACCGAGCACACCCAGGCACTGATGGTGATAGCAGGAGATGGTTAACCGGTCGCCGGCGACGACCTTGCGCAGCGGCGACTCGGCGTCCAACTCGATGTCGTGCACGAGGTGGCGGTGGTCCCGGCCGGTGGCCTCGGTCATGTCCTGCACCAGGTCGCCGCCGCGCGCGACATTCACCACTTGATTGCCGCGGCAGATGGCGAGCAGCGGGATGCCGTCGCGCAGCGCCCAGCGGCCCAGCGCCAAGTCGAACGCGTCCTGTTCCTCGTCGACGCCGTACAACGACTCGTGCGCCGGCTGGCCGGACCAGCGCGCCGACATGTCTCCGCCGCCGGGCAGCAGGATCGCGTCGGCCATCCAGAACCGTTTCGCCACGGCGTCGACCAGGGCGTCGTCGAGGACCGCGCCCGGTGCGTCGGGATGCACGGTCAGGGGTTCACCGCCTGCCGCCCAGACGCTTTCGACGAGCTTGGCGGCGTTCACCTCGGCCCGGTGCCGCAAGACAGTCGCGCCCTCCGAGAAGCGGGCCGGGATGACAACGATCGGCCGGGACCGCCGCGGTGCACTCGTCGGCTCATCCATAGTTGATCCAGGTGGTCTTGAGGTCGGTGTACTCGTCCATCGCATGACGGGATTTGTCGCGCCCCGACCCACTGATCGCCGGGCGCGGCTCACCGTCCACGAACATCCCCCACGGCGCCTGCAGTGCGTCGGCGCGGTGCACCCAGTCGATGCTGGTGACGGGGTCCGGTTGCCCGCTGGGAGCATTCACACGCACGCCTTCCTCTAGGTCCCGGCCGTCGTGCGATGCCGGGTCAGTAGTTTCACCGTTGGTCAGTGGGTGTTGGACAGGTCCGGTTTGCGGATGCCGCGGAACTCCCAGTCGCCACCCTTGGCCGTGGACAGCACTTCCTCGCTCTCCGTGGGTTGCGCGCCCACGTCTGAGCGGACGGGTGTCGGCCCCTCCACGATGTGGTTGCGCAGCGTGCCGAGGCCCTCCACCTCCACGTCGACCACGTCGCCGGGGTAGACGGTGCGCGAGATGGCCGGGGTGCCGGAGAGCAGCACGTCGCCGGGCTGCAGGGTGATGGTCCGCGCGATGTCGGCGACGAGATAGTGCATGTCCCACTTCATCTCGTCGGTGTTGCCGTCCTGCTTGACCTCGCCGTTGACCAGGGTGCGGATCTGCTTGTGCCGGAAGTCCCACCCTTCGACCAGGCCCGGTCCGATGGGGCACAGCGTGTCGGCGCCCTTGACCCGCAGCATCGAGCCGGAGTCGGTGTCGCGGAAGTCGTGCAGCCCATAGTCGTTGCCGATGGTGTATCCGCGGATGTAGTCGCCCGCCTCCTCGGGGGAGATGTTGCGCGCAGTCCGACCGATGACGATGGCGATCTCGCCCTCATAGTTCAGCCACTTGCATCCCATGGGCCGCACGACCGCCGACCCGTGGGCGTTGAGCGCCGATACCGGCTTGTGAAAGTAGGTCGGCGCCGGGGGCAGTCGGGTCATCATTTCCTGCACCCGCGACGAGTAGTTCAAGTGGACGCACACGATCTTGGAGGGCACGACGGGCGGCAGGTGCTGCGCGTCGTGGACGCCCACCTCCCGGCCGTCGTGGGCCACCAACGTGTCGCCCTGCCGGACCACGTCGACTATGTTGCCGTCCAACAGGATTCGGCGCGTCTCGCGATAACTCATGACTATTCCTCCGGTGGGGTAGCAGTTCAGCCGGCCGCGGTGAGTTCTGGTCCGGCGTTCTGGCGGATGAAGTCGGCGTCCTCGGGTGTCCTTCTGGGCCGCGGGAAGCCGCCCTCGGGCCGGTCGAACCACAGGTGCACCTGGCCGGTGCCGATCGAGTTCTCGTACTCGCCGTACTGGCGCGACGTTGCGCGGCAGTCACCCTCGCCGAGCGCGCCGATCATCATCAAGTAGTGGCCGAATCTGGCTTCGGGCTTGAACCGGTAGAAGTCCGGCATGGTTTCGAGCACCCGGGCATGGTCGCCCTCGCGGAACCACTCGAGCCGCTCGAAGTCGGCGGCCGCGGCGTCGGCGGTGAAGATGTGTTCGACGCCCGCCGCCTCGTGATCGCGCAGCTTGCGCAGCGGCCAAAACGTGTGGGAGAGCGCGCCGGACGCGATCAGCACGACTTTGCGATCGGACTCGGCGATCGCGTCGCCGAGTGCCCGGCCAAGCCGCAGGTTGTCTTCGGTGTCCGCGGTCTGGCACACCCCGATCGAGATCCACCGCTTGTCCGGCAGGCCCTGGCCGAGGAATTCCCACACGTTGGTGGTCGCATAGAAGATCGGCAAATGATCGTCTTCGATCGCGGTGATCCAGGTGCTGTGCTCGTCTGCCTTCGCAGCGATCAGGTGCGCCAGCTCCGGGTCGCCCGGAAAGTCGTACGGCCGCTGGGACATTCCCCGGGGCAGCTCTTCGGAGGTGAACAGCCCGTGTCGCCGCTCCTGCGCGGTGACGACGAACTCCACCGTCGTCGCCCAATGCGAGTCCAGGACCACCACCGTGTCGTAGTCGAGGGTTTCGAAGACTTCCTTGCGCAGTTGCTCCAAGGCTGCCGGAAGTGTGCTGTCCTCCCCGTGGTTGAGCTCGCGGCGGATCTTTTCCGGTAACACGATCGTCGGGACGTGCGCGATCAGGGCCGCGCCGACCACCTCACCCATTGGCGTTCCTTACTTTTCGGTGTTCCACCCGGTGGGGGCGAATACGGTGTTCTTGATGTCGCTGTAGAAGTCGAAGGACCAGATGCCGCCCTCGCGACCGATTCCGGACTTGCCATTGCCGCCAAAGGGTGCGCCCAGGTCGCGGACGAAAAAGCAGTTGACCCAGACGGTTCCGGCGTTCAGCGCGAGGCTGACCCGTTCGGCGCGCTCGAGATCGCCGGTGACCAGCGTCGCCGCCAACCCGAAGCGGGTGTTGTTGGCCATCGCCACACCGTGTTCCTCCGTGCTGAACGTCTGCACGGTGAGCACCGGCCCGAAGACCTCTTCGGTGAGGATCTC
>DASQCE010000081.1:0-5289 GCA_035634855.1 Mycobacterium sp. | reverse complement strand
CAATCCCAACCGAGGTCACCTGGTCGCTCGCGGGTACGAGGTCACGCACGAAGCCGTCGGTGATCCGCGACGAGGAAGACCACGATCACGGAGCCTTGGCGTGAGCACAGCAGTTGTCGTGGGGGCCGGGCCGAACGGCCTGGCCGCCGGGGTCGCCCTCGCCAAGGCCGGCCTCCAGGTCACCGTTCTGGAGGCCGCTGACGAAATCGGGGGTGGCACGCGCAGCAGCGAGGCGATCATTCCCGGCCTGCTGCACGACCACTGCTCGGCGATCCATCCGATGGCCGTCGGCTCGCAGTTCCTCGCCGGCCTGGGTCTCGATCGTTACGGCTTGTCTTGGCGCCTCCCGGAAATTGACTGCGTCCACCCGCTCGACGGGGGTAGCGCGGGCGTGTTGTACCGCTCGGTCGAGGCCACGGCCGACGGGTTGGGCGCCGATGGTGCCCGGTGGCGCCGCCTGTTCGGCAAGACGTCGGCCAGTTTCGATGCGCTGACCGAGGACATCATGGGTCCGCTGCTGAGGGTGCCGCATCATCCGTTGACGCTGGCCCGCTTCGGCGCCCCCACCGCACTGCCCGCATCCACCCTGGCCCGGTGGTTTCGCAGCGCGGAAGCTCGGGCATTGTTCGGAGGCGTTGCGGCGCACGCCTTTCGGCCGCTGCACTACCCCATGACATCGGCGATCGGCCTAGGCATTCTCACCGCGGGACATCGCCACGGATGGCCGGTGGCGGCGGGCGGTTCACAGTCGATCACCAACGCGTTGGCCGCGCTGCTTTCCGACCTCGGCGGCAAGATCGAAACGGGCACGCGGATCGAGACGGCCTCGCAGTTGCCGCCCGCCGATGTGACGATGTTCGATCTCGCGCCCGAAGCCGTCGCCCGCATCCTCGGCGACCGCCTGCCGCGCCGAATCGCCGGCGCCTTTCGACGGTTCAGGCAGGGGCCTGGCGCTTTCAAGGTGGACTTCGCGGTGGAAGGTGGCGTCCCGTGGATCAACCCGGCGGCGCGGCGCGCCGGGACCGTACACGTGGTCGGCAGCTTCACCGAACTCGCCGCTACCGAACGCGATATCCACGCCGGACGCATGCCCGAGCGGCCGTTCGTGTTGGTCGGGCAACAATACCTGGCCGACCCGCAGCGCTCCGTTGGCAACGTGCATCCGGTGTGGACGTACGCCCATGTGCCCAACGGCTATTCGGGTGACGCGACAGCGGCGATCGTCAACCAGATCGAGCGCTTCGCGCCCGGCTTCCGCGAACGGATCGTCGGACAGACGGTACGAACCACCAAACAAATGTCGCTCTACAACCCGAATTACGTCGGCGGCGACATCATGACCGGTTCGAAAGACATCCGCCAGTTGGCGTTTGGACCGCGGATCACCTTGTCGCCGTATCGAATTGGATTGCGCGGGATGTACATCTGCTCGGCGGCAACACCGCCGGGACCTGGTGCGCACGGAATGTGCGGCGCCAACGCAGCCGAGGCTGCGCTCAATGAGCTCGACCGACGCTGAACTGGAGACAGGAGATAATGACAAACATTCTCGAAACGGAACCGCTCGCATCGACCGAAGCCGTGTCACCGAAGCTGGCCGGCCGCGTCGCGTTCGTCACCGGCGGCACACGTGGTATCGGCGCCGCGATCGCGCGCAGCCTCGCCAATCAGGGCGCCACGGTAGCGGTCGGCTACGGCCGAAACCGGGACAGCGCCGACAGATTCGTCGCCGACCTATTGGGAACAACAACACGGCGCCACGGCGCCTCGGCCTCCGCCCACCGCGGCAACGTCGGCTCCGCCGGCGATTGTCGCCGCACTATCGCAGAGGTGATCGACACGCACGGCAGGCTGGACATCCTGGTGAACAACGCCGGTATCACGATAGACAAGACCGTGGCCGCGATGACCGAAGACGATTGGTACAACGTCCTCGCGGTGAATCTTTCGGGCGCGTTCTTCTTGTCCCAGGCAGCGTTGGAGCACATGGTTTCGCGAGGAACTGGGCGGATCGTCAACGTTTCCTCGGTCGTCGGTGAGACCGGCAATATCGGCCAGGCAAACTATGCGGCATCCAAGTCGGGGCTGTTCGGGTTGACCAAGACGCTGGCGAAGGAAGCCGCGTACATGCTCGCCAAGTCGGGCAAGCGCAGCGACGACAGCATCGGCATCACCGTCAACACGGTTACCCCCGGGTTGATCACGACGGATATGACCACCGCAATACCCGACAAGGTGATGGAGAAGCTAACCAGCCAGATTCCCGTCGGCCGCGCCGGCAGGCCCGAGGAAGTCGCGCGGGTCGTCCACTTCCTGGCCGCCGACGCCTCTTCGTACATAACCGGACAGGTGTGGAGCGTCAACGGTGGCATGGACATGTAACCGCGAGCAGCCGATCCGCACGGGATTCCCTCAAGCGCTCGACTGCAGAACTCGGCAACCGCACGGCGTCGAACCCGGCGCCGTGGCCGAGCTGATCAAACAGTTGCCGGTGGTCGAATTTCCGTGCAGACATGCGATTTACACCGAAGGAGAGCCCGGCGACCGGCTGTACATCATCGCTTCGGGAAAGGTAAAGCTCACCCGTCGCTGCCCCAACGGCCGCGCTAGGCTGCTGACTGTCGTCGGCCCTCCCGACATGTTCGGTGCCGTATCGACATTGGACGCGGGACCACGCACGGCCAGCGCGGCGACCATCACCCCTGTGCGCGCGGCATCGATGGATCGCGACGCGATACGCGCCTGGATCACCAAGTGCCCCGAGAGCGGCGAACTGCTGTTGCGGCTGCTGGCCCGCCAGCTGCGCCGCAACGACGCCGATCTAACGGAATTGATCTCTACGGACGGGCCAGGTCGTGTCGCCAGGCAGCTGTTGGCACTCGCTCAGCGGTTCGGCACATACGAAGACGGCGAGCTGCGGGTTACCCCTGACCTAACACAGGAGGAGATCGCGCAAATGATCGGGTCGTCGCGAGAAACCGTCAACAAGACGTTGGCCTCTTTTGCCCACCGCGGCTGGATCGAGATCGACGGGAAGAGCGTGCTGATTCGCGAACCAAAGCGGCTAGCAGAGCGATTTCGCTAGTAGTAACAGGAGGAATGATCAAAATGTCCAACGAGACAACGGAAAAACAGGAATTCGGATCGCACGTCGCGGAGCACGCGACCGTCGAACACCGCCATGCCGAGGAGCATGCGGCGCTGTACGGCAGGCATCTGGCCGCGTACGAGAGGCTCTACGCGCGGCACCGCGGAGAGCACGTGCGCCTAGCGGAGAGTCACATCGCCGATCACGAACGAACAGCCAGTGCTTTGGTGGCGCGGCGGGTGGCGGCGTCCGGACGGCACGCCGGGCAGCACCTGGGGATGGCGATCCGCCACGCGTCCCAACTCACCTGGCTGACCGTGCGACACGCCGCCGAGCGTGTTGATTTGGACCGCCGTCATGCGACGGAGCTCATCACCCAAGAGCGTCGGCACGCGCGGGAAGATCTGCGCTGAGCGCGATCACCCGTTAACGAGCCTTGTGACGGCGACCCGCGCGGCGTCAGCAACGCGGTGGCGAGGCGCGCAACGCTGCGTTGTCGTCGGTGAATGCGGTTGCGGCAATTCGAAAATCGCCGTGCCATCGATTGCCCCAAGGGGCACGCCCGGGATCCGCTCAGTAGTTGTTGCAGCTGTTGGCGATCTGCTCGACCAGGCCAACGTAGCTCTGAGTCCCTGGAACGCTCTGCATCTGCTGAGCCATCTGCTGGCGCTGATTCACCGGCGAGCCAAAGAAAGTCCGCACCCAAGCCTGCGCCGCCGGGGATGCGTTGAACTGCTGGGCTGTTTCCGGCGATAGCGCGTTGAGCGCCGCCACCGCCTGCGAGTATGTGCATGTTGTGTTGATGGCCGCGTCTAGGGGATCTGCGAACGCGAACCCGGCGCCAGCGGTCAACGACAACGCCAGACCACCAACCGCAACTGCCATTCTTGTCGCCAATAGCGTGGCCATTTTCTTACACCTCGCAACTAACGTGCCGTCCAGCGCTGGGTGACGACAATCACCGCAGCGGATTCCGTCTCGAATCGAGGCTAGCAGGCCTCGTGCGCTATGCAAACAAATCGTTACACCCGAACGGAATTTGTTCATTTGCCGGCGATTCAAACTGGATCTTCCACACCACATTCGACGATGGTTCCAGCCACGATGCTCCATGAACGACAAACATGAGTTTGTCGTAAACCAGCGCAATGACCAAGACCCACATGAACGTTCAGTGCATCGTCGGCCACGCTCGCGGAACTCTGGCGGGTACTTGCATGGCCCTGTCGCCAGAAAGCGGGAAGCCTCACCCTGACGGCGATGATCGGTCCATTGGGTACGGCGGAAGTTCCCGGCCGCGCCGCACACGTCGCGAACGCGTGAGTGACGCCAACGGAATTCCAATGCACCGCAACATTCTCCGGCCCGGGATCGTCGGAGTTGGGGCTTCGCGATCACGACAGCGATTGACGCCTTGGGCCTGGGCGGCTTGACGAGGACCCGCTACGGCGGCTCGCGGATCGATGGACTACGCCATGGGCTTTTCTGCTTCTTCGTGAACGCCCGTCTTGGTGCGGCTGTCGGCCTCGAGGATTCGATCGAGGAACGTCATCGGCAACTGCGGCATCGCGGGGTCAGACCTGCCCATCTGCTGGTCGTTTCGAATTTCTGCGATGAGCGACACGAGTTGTTCGCCGCCGTCGAGCGGGAACCGAACCATGCCGAGGTCGGCGCACCGCGCGAGGACAGCACCGAAAAGTTGCTTGGCCTCCGCGGTCCGCCCGGCCGCCAATAGGCATTCGGTAAGTAGGCGCTCGGCCCGTAGCGATGCGCGATGCCTGCCGCGACCCTTCAGGCGATCGATCCATTCCTGTGCCCAGCGACAGGCAACGTCGTCCTGCTCGCGGGATTCTTTGATGAGCAATCGGATTGCGGTTTCCTCCTCGAGCTGGGCGGTTATCTCGTCGATCCCGTCCACCGGCCGTCGGCGCTGCGTAAACTCAACTGGCGGACGAACGACCGGTCGGCTCGGTAACCCGCGAATCACCCGCTCGTTCTCGACGCTGGCGAGTAATCGCGGTCTAGACAGTCGTTCGGCGATGTCGGCAGCCTGATCAAGATACGCCGCCGCGGCGGCCCGCTCGCCGCGCAGCACCGCCAGGCGCGCACCGACGACGAACCGGGCGTTGATCATGTCGACGATGCCTTCCTCGGCGCCGAGCTTGAAACTCTCGGCGAGCAATCGCTGGGCCTCGTCGGTC
>DASQCE010000080.1:0-2777 GCA_035634855.1 Mycobacterium sp. | reverse complement strand
TGCCACACCTGCCGACCGACCCGGGCGATCGCAACCGCACGAGTCCATTCGCGTTCACCGGCAACAGGTTCGAGTTTCGCGCGCCGGGGTCGGGTCAGACCGTCGCGGTGCCGATGACCATTCTCAACACGATCATGGCTGACTCGTTCGACTACATCGCCACGATCCTGGAGAAGGCGGTCGACGATGGCGAGGACTTCGACATGTCCGTGCAGAAGCTACTCACCGACATCATCACGGAGCACGGCGCAGTGGTCTTCAACGGCGACGGCTACTCGGAGAACTGGCAGATCGAGGCCGCCGAACGGGGCCTGCCGAACTTCAAGACCACACTGGATGCGCTGCCGTCGCTGATCACGGCGGAGTCTGTGCAACTGTTCGAGAAGTACAGCGTGTTCAACGAGCGCGAGCTACACAGTCGCTACGAGGTCCGGTTGGAGCAGTACGCGCTCACGATCGGGGTCGAAGCCAAGCTGATGTTGGAGATCGGCTCGACCGTCGTGCTTCCCGCTGCGGTTCGGTATCAAACGGAGCTGGCACAGAACGTGGCCGCGTTGAAGAAGGCCGGCGTCGCGCCGGGCACCGCTCTGCTGGAAGCGGTCTCCGAGCCGATCGCCGAATTGACCACTGCACTCGCCGATTTGAAGGGGGCGCTCACGGACCACTCCGCCGGGAGCGCCCATGACGAAGCGTTGCACGCGCGCGATGCGTTGCTGCCGGCGATGGACGCGGTGCGCGCCGCGGCCGACGCGCTAGAAGGCGTTGTGGCCGACGATCTGTGGCCCTTGCCCACCTATCAGGAGATGCTCTACATCCTCTGATCAGACGTCGCCGGGTGTGGGGCTCGCCCGTCCGTACGGGCACTGGTAACCCGCAACCCCACACTCGGCGATCCTGAGAGCCCGCGGCGCGTCGACGCGATCACGGAGTCGGCCCGTGGCAACGCCGTCAGCCCGCTGTGGTGTGACGACTCAGTCGAGCTGGCGGCGGATCTCGTCGACGACTTCGAGAGTCGAAATCGCGTACCGCAGTGGGTGAATCTCCGACTCGATGCGATCGTCGGCGATCAGCCTTGCGGCCTCGATCGCCGCGTAGTGCAAGCCATCGGTCTGCAAGCCGGGTTTCTCCTCATACCGCAACACCCGCCCTGGATCCTCGGGGTGGCCCCGGTGGCGGGTGAGGGAGAACGGGCCCGGCATGAAGAAGGGCCCTTCGATGTGCAGCGTCGCGTCACGGCCGCTGATTACTGCCGTCGTTGGGGTGTCCGACAGGATCGTCGTATGCAGCAGAGCCTGATTGCCCGCCGCGTCGGACAGCATCGCCGAGATCTGCCCGTTGAGTCGCGGGGCGGCGTCCTGGCGCTGTGCCACGACTGAGGTAAACGAACCGAACACCATGTGTGCCAATGCGATCGGGTACGTACCGAGATCGAGCAGTGGTCCGCCTGCGAGCTCGGGATCGTAGATGCGGTGATCGGGGGTGAAGAACTCGCCGTGGTCGGCGATGACCGTACGCACCTCGCCGAGCACGCCATCGTCCAGTAGCTGGCGGATTACATCGAACTTCGGGAGGAACTTCGTCCACATCGCCTCGCCCGCGAAGCGGTTGGCGTTGGCGGCGGCGGCGGCGATGTCTCGTGCGCCCCCGGCGTCCATTGCGAGCGGCTTCTCGACCAGCACGTGCTTGCCCGCGTTCAGTGCGTCGAGTGCGTTGTTGCGGTGGCTCGGGTGCGTCGTCGCGATGTAGACGATGTCGATGTCCGGGTCGTCGAAGAGCGCTTCATAGCTGTCGTACGCCTTGGCCAGCGACCATTGCGCGGCGAACGCCGATGCCCGGCTCTGGTCGCGTGACGCGACCGCCAAGACATGCTGGCCCGTGTTGGCTTGTAGAGATTCCACGAAGCGCTGTGCGATCCAGCCGGGCCCGAGGACGCCCCAGCGGAGTGCGGGCGCCTCGTATGGATCAGGTGTCCGGGGCAGCGGAAGTACGCTCAGCGGCGTGGTCGCCATGGACATCAGCCTAGCTTGGCCAAGGACCTTTGTTAAGACATTAATATGTAATACTCATCCTGTGGCAGTGCGTGTTGGAGTCGTCGGAGTCGGCGTGATGGGGGCCGACCACGCCCGCAAGCTCGCTCGCGTGGTGTCCGGTGCCGACTTGGTCGCCGTGACCGATTTCGACGCCGGTGTCGCGCGATCCATCGCAGACGAACTCGGCGCCCGCGTCCACGGTGATGGTGCCGAGTTGATCGACGACCCCGAAGTGGACGCCGTCGTGATCGCGACCCGCGACGACACACACGCCGATCTGGTGCTTGCAGCCCTGCGCGCCGGTAAGCCGGTGATGTGCGAGAAGCCCTTGGCCCCAACGGCAGATCAGTGCCGTGAGGTAGTGGCTGCACAAGCGGCTCTGAAGAATCCGGTCGACCTGGTGACGGTGGGCTTCATGCGCCGTTTCGACCCTCCGTACGTCGCGCTGCGCGAGCGTGTTCTCAGCGGTGGGCTCGGTGCGCCGTTGATCGCGCACTGCGTGAGTCGCACCGTGCACACCTATCCCGGTGGCGACTCGGCGTCATCGATCACCCAGTCGGCCATCCACGAGCTCGACATCGTGCCTTGGCTGCTGGACTCGCGCATCGTCGAGGTGAGTTGGCAGCACGGCCGGTCGTCGGTGCACTCGGGCAGCCGTCAGGATCCCCAGTTCTACCTGCTGCGCACCGCTTCCGACGTGCTGGTGACTGTCGAGCTCTTCCTGAATGCGCGCTACGGCTACGACAC
>DASQCE010000079.1:0-5675 GCA_035634855.1 Mycobacterium sp. | reverse complement strand
ACAGTGCCTGGAAGCCGAGCAGGTACGGGATCAGCGGAACGATCGCACCGATGGCGAACATGACGAAGCTGGACCCGGCCGCGACGTAGGGCGACGGCTTCTCCTCCGGATCGACGCCGAGCTCTTGCGTCAGATGGAAGTTCAGCGCGCGGCTCTCGTCGCGGTGGATTTCGTCGCTGGCCTTGGATGCCGTCTCCTGCGTAAGGCCCATGGTGACGAGCATGTCGACCAGCTCGGCCTTCTCGGCCTGCGGATGCAGGCGGAAGGCCCGCTTCTCGACGAGCACCTCGGACTCGAGCTGCTCGTTGGCCGTTGTCACGGATGCGAACTCGCCCAACGCCATCGAGAACGCTCCGGCTACCAGGCCGGCGAAGCCGCTGATCACCACCGTGTGCGCATCGGCTGCCGCTCCCACACCCGCGATCAGCGCGGTGTTGCTGACGAGGCCGTCCATCGCACCGAACGTCGCAGCGCGTAACCAGCCGCCACTGACGTCGCCGTGCCGATGATCGAACTCATGCGGCCGCCGCGGCTGCGGTGTCGCGGAACTCGACTGTGACTCGGTCATTCGTCGATTCAACCCCCGCTGGTTTGCCGGGTTTCACCCAGGATTGCCTGGGTTCGCCACTTGACAGTTTGCGCACCCGCACGGCGCGCTACCGTCGGGTCATGACCACCACTGCGGAGCATCTACGCAACACGCTGGACGGCCGTTGGCGCGACGTGAAGAACAGGATGCGGGAGGAACTCTCGAGCGAGGTCTTCCGTGCGCACTACACCCCGAACACTGTGATCGCCCGCACCAAGGTGATGGAGCAGTTGAAAATCATGGCGGCCCACGGTGCCGCCGAGGACGGGTTCAAGAAGGAACACGGCGGCAACGGCGACGTCGGCGCGGCCGTCACCCGGATCGAGATGCTGGCGATGTCCGACCTGTCTCTGATGGTCAAGGCCGGCGTGCAATGGGGCCTCTTCGGCGGGGCCATCGAAAACCTCGGCACCGACCGCCACCACCAGGCGTACGTGCCGCGGATCATCAGCCTGGACCTGCTGGGCTGTTTCGCGATGACCGAGACCGGTCATGGCAGCGATGTGCAGGCGCTGGAGACCACGGCCACCTACGACGCGTCAACCCAAGAGTTCGTCGTCGATTCGCCCACCCGCACCGCGCGCAAGGACTACATCGGCGGTGCCGCCGAAACCGCGACCGTCGCAGCGGTATTCGCTCAGCTGATCACGCCCGACGGGCAGGGTCACGGTGTGCACTGCTTCGTGGTGCCGATCCGCGACGACGACGGCAACGATCTGCCCGGTGTGACGACGTCGGATTGCCGATACAAGGGCGGGCTGCCCGGTGTGGACAACGGTCGCATCCAGTTCGATCATGTCCGCGTTCCGCGCGAGAACCTGCTGAACAAGTACGCCGACGTGGCCGAGGACGGTACGTACAGCTCACCGATCGAGAATCCAAACCGCCGGTTCTTCACGATGCTGGGCACGCTGATTCGCGGCCGCGTCACCGTCGGCGGAAGCGCCGGGGCCGCGGCGCGGGTCGCGCTGGACATCGCGACCCGATATGCGTTGCAGCGCAGGCAGTTCAAGGCACCCGATGACGAGAGCGAAGTCCTGCTGATGGATTATCTGGTGCATCAGCGGCGGTTGTTCCCGCTCATCGCGCGGTCCTATGCGCTGCAGTTCGCGCAGAATGAGCTGGTCGCAAAGACGCATGACCTGCAGACGGCCGACGACCCCGATCGCGAGGAGCAACGGGAACTGGAGTCACGCGCCGCCGGACTGAAGGCAGCGAACACCTGGCACGCCACGCGCGCCATTCAGGAGGCCCGCGAAGCATGCGGCGGCGCAGGGTATCTCGCGGAGAACCGACTCATCGCGCTGAAGGCCGATACCGACGTGTTCACCACCTTCGAGGGTGACAACCATGTGCTGACCCAGCTCGTCGCCAAGGAACTGCTGACCGCCTACGCCGACGACATCAAGGGCATGAGCCCGGTCGAGTGGGTGCGGTTCGCGGCCAACTTCGCCGGCGAGCGGGTGATGAAACGCACTGCGGCCGAGACGATCATGCAGCGAATCCTCGACACCCGGCAGGACAACGAGGAAGAGGGCAGCCTGTTCAATCGCGGCACCCAGGTCAAGATGTTCGAAGACCGTGAGGAGTACATGATCGCGACCGTGGCGCGCCGGCTACGGGGTAAGTCCAAAGAGATGAGCGCATTTGACGCGTTCAACGCGGTGCAGGACCATGTGCTGCACGCCGCATCTGCGCACATCGACCGGGTCATCCTCGAGGCGTTCGTGGCGGGCATCGATTCGTGCGAGGACGACGAAGCCCGCAAGGTACTCGAGATGGTTTGCGACATATACGCGCTGTCGGTGATGGAGGACGACAGGGCGTGGTTCATGGAGCACCAGTTCCTGTCGACCGAACGCGCCAAGGCCGTCACCCGCGGTATCAACGAACGCTGCCGCACCCTGCGGCCGTACGCCGAACTGCTGATCGACGGTTTCGGGATCCCCGAGCAGCTTCGGTACGCCGAGATGCTGCATCCAGAGAACATCCCCGACGAGTAGGCGCCTGTGTCGGTGGCGGGTGCCAGACTCGTCGCATGGCTTTCGCTGACGAGTTCCTCGGCCGCTCCGCGCTGATCACAGGCGGTACGCGTGGCATCGGCAAGGGCATCGCCGATCGGCTGCGGGCCGGCGGCGCTACCGTCCTGGTGGCGGCACGCTCCGCGCCGGACGGAGCGTCTGACGACGTCATCGCCGCAGACGTCAGCACGGCCGACGGCGTTTCCACGTTGGGCGCCGAGGCGCTTGACCGGCTCGGAAGCGTCGACGTTCTCGTGCACAACGTCGGCGGGTCCGGTCAATACGACGGCGGCGCTGCCGCGCTCACCGACGAGGACTGGCAGTCGGCTCTGGATGCGAACCTGTTGGCGGCCGTCCGGCTCGACCGGGTGATCATCCCCGGAATGATCGCGCGCGGTTCGGGCGCCATCGTGCACGTCACGTCGATCCAGCGTCGCGCGCCGCTGCCAACCTCGATCCCCTACGCAGCCGCGAAGGCCGCGTTGACGAACTACAGCAAGGCGTTATCGAATGAGTTGGCGCCGAGAGGGATTCGCGTCAACGCCGTGTGTCCCGGCTACATCGAGACGGAGTCGGCATATCGGATGGCCGAGGAGATCGGACAGATCAACAACATCAGCATCGACCAGGCCCGCGTGCAGATCATGGAATCGATCGGCGGCATCCCGTTGGGTGCGCCGGGCCGCCCCGCCGATGTGGGCGAGCTGGTCGCGTTTCTCGTCTCGGATCGCGCCGCGTACATCACCGGCGCTGAGTACGTGATCGACGGTGGCAGCGTGCGCGGCGTGTAGCTATGGGTTGGGAATGGGATCGAGCGCCTCGAGCTTGACGTCGTCGATTTTGAACCGGACCGTGGCCATGCCCGTTGGGCAGCACGCCGGCTCTTGGCCCTGACGCCATGTACTGCACCGCCGCGATGTCAGTGGGATCCGGGGTCGGTGTGCCGATCAGCGACTTGCGGTCGAAGAACAACACCTGTCCCGGGCTGTCGGACGCGTCGCCCGAACTGACGACGACCCAGTGCAGACTGCAGTCGGCGGTGTGCCCGCTGACGATCTCGCTCCAGTTCGCCGCGGGCAGCTTGGCGATCTTGGCGGCGACGGTCTGCACTCGGCCCGTCGGCCTGAGTGCAGGTGGCCGAGCTGGTCGGCGGCGCCGACGGCGGGCTGAACCCGCACCCCGTCGCGATCAGGCCCGGGAATAGCACGACAGCTATCAACCGGGAAGCTCGCATGGCCCGAGCTTACGGGCGCGCCTGCCTGCGTTGCCTCCCGGCTCAAAGAAGTTGCAGGACGCCGTTATCCAGCCGCGAGCTGCTTCTTGCCGTACACACGCTCCAGCAACGCCGTGTCACCGTGTATCTCCGCGCGGACGGTCTTGCCGTCACGGAGGGTGAATACGTCGGCGTCTTCGCCGGACTCGCCACCAGCCGACACCTCGGTGATGGCGACGACCGTATCGCCCTCGGCGATGAGACGGTTGAGCTTCACCGCCAGCCCCTTTTCGGCCAACCGCCCGAATTGCTCCATGACTTCGGTCTTCCCGTGGAAAGTCCCGCTGACCGCGCTCCCGCCCGGCTGCACCCATTCGATGTCGTCATCGAACAGATTCATCACGGTTTCCATGTCACCGGCGGAAAAGGCTTCGTAACCCCGCTGGATGATGTCCTTGTTGTCCTGCGCTGACATTTCGATCCCCCATTTGTGTGAGTCGGATACTTCGGCGCGACGGTATCGCCGGTCCCGGGAGTCGCAGTGCGGCGCTCCGGGCCCGTCAAACCTTTTGTCGCCGCGTCGATTATCGACCGGGGTTGATCATCGACACGGGCGATCAGCACAAAATAAACTGGCGCCGTTGCAGATGCAAAGGACGCGAGCATGGTCCTGACGCCGAATGACCGCGCTAAAACGCAGGACAGCAAGGACATTGGCGCAGTCCGCGAACCCGTCCGCTACGGCTGGTTGAGCGCGATCGTGTCTACCGTCGGCGCCGAACTATCCCTACCGATCGTGGGCCGGCACGCAAGCGGACGGCCGTCCCGCAGATCACTGCCGACGTCGCGGTCAGAAAAGGCCGCCGGACAGGGCTCCGGCGATACTCGAGAGCAAGCCCCCCTGCCCACCGCCGAGGAACGGAATCTCGGGGCCGGTATTAAGCCCCGGAACACTGCTCTGCAGCACGAGCTGGGCAATCTCTAGGCTGGGCTCGTTGTCATTGTCGCCGACAGAGGGAGAGGCGGGCCTACTGACGACGGACTCTTTGGTGCTTTCGAACGATGACGAGGGCGCTCCGGAACGGATGGTGGTCGCTCTGACGACCGTACGGATCGAGGTCTGTGGTCCATCGTTGGCCCGCGAAGTGTGTGGCCCGCTACCGGTGTCGGCCTGAGCAACCCCCGCCCCAGTAGTCAGCGCGGCACCGAGGCCAAGCGCGAGGGCGCCGGCACCAAGCCACACGGATGCCTCGGACTGCCGAGGTGGGGTGCGATGACTCCAATCGGAACGGGCGACAAACCACTCGTCGATGGGCTCGTTGACCTGTGCTTACCGGCCATGAGGATTCCCCTAACGTCACCGTCAATTGAGGCGCAGTATTGCAGAGAAGTCGCCGACGCGCTGGTTGATCAGTAAACAAGCGGCAGACCCCTTCCGGCCCTTTAGTTGGTGTCCCCCCGCTGCCGTGGCCGAGGCATGCAACGAGGACCCCGCCGGGGCCGAGTTCGTGGCGGTTCGGGCAGCGGTACGGCGCTTTGGTGATCCAGTGTCCGGTGGTGGTCCGAACCAGTTCGACCTCGTACATGACAAGCAGGTTCACCGTCTGTTTGACGCCGGAACTCGCCAGCAGCGGCCCGAATCTCTGACACGGCTCGCGTCACACGTGTTGTCCCCGGATCATCGACTCATGATTTGCGCGCTGGACAATTTCTTCTTCTTCGACCCCGGCGTCGTCCCGATCTTCTTCGCCATCGATGCGATGCTGGCGCTGGTCGGCACGATCATCGCCACGCTGTGAGTCAGTAGCGGATGGACGGTACATCTCGAGCGAATGCGGCGGCCGGTGATCCA
>DASQCE010000078.1:0-9131 GCA_035634855.1 Mycobacterium sp. | reverse complement strand
TGCCTACGGGCACACCGTCCACCTCGACGCCACCGGTCTCGGCCATCGTGGCCACCGCGGTTCGGGAAAGGCCGAGCAGCCGGGAAAGACCTGCGTCGACGCGCATGCCGGCCAGCCCCTCGGGGACCGGCATCGACCGTGTCGTCACTCTGACGGGTCGGCCTTGCGGCGGCCGACCGTATCGAAGTCAAAACCGAATAGCGATAAGGCAACCAGCAGGATCGCCCCGCCGACCACCGACGGGTCGGCCACGTTGAACACCGGCCACCAGCCGATCGACAGGAAGTCGACGACATGCCCCTGCAGCGGTCCCGGCGAGCGGAAGAACCGGTCGACCAGGTTGCCCGTGGCGCCGCCGAGGATCATGCCGAGCCCGATCGCCCACCACGGCGACACCAGCCGCCTGCCCATCCAGATGATGCCGATCACCACGCCGGTGGCGATCAACGTGAGGACCCACGTGTAGCCGGTGGCCATCGAGAACGCGGCGCCGGAGTTGCGCACCAATGTCCAGGTGATGTTGTCGCCGACGATCGACACCGGCTGGCCGGGTGTCAGCAGCCTCACCGCGAGAACCTTGGTGACGATGTCGAGAACCAGCACCACCGCCGCGACAGTAAGCAGCAAGCGCAGCCGGCGCTTCTGCGCAGGCTCCGGCGGCGCGGCCTCGTCGGTCACGGGCTCGGCCGTCCCCGGAGATTCATCAGTCACTCCCCCATCATCCATTAGTCGCAATGGGGAATGATTTCCCCATGGGTCGCCTCGTTGTCGTCACCACCGGTGGCACCATCGCCACCAGCAGCGACGACGACGGCGTCAAGCGACCCACGCGCAGCGGCGCGGACCTGACCGCCGGGCTCGATGTCCACGTCGTCGACCTGATGGCGATGGACAGCTCGCAACTGACACCCGCGCACTGGGACCATATCCGCGCTTCGGTGCAGTCGGCCTGCAAGGACGATGGAGCCGATGGCGTGGTCATCGCCCATGGCACCGACACCATGGAGGAAACGGCGCTCTGGCTCGAGCTGACCTATGACGGTGCCACGCCCGTGGTGATCACCGGCGCGCTACACAGTGCGGATGCGCCGGACGCCGACGGGCCCCGGAATCTGCACGACGCGCTGACGCTGGCGGGCAGCGCGGATGCCCGCAGCCTCGGCGTGCTGGTGACGCTTGCGGGCACGGTTTGGCAGCCGCTGGGACTGCAGAAGGCCGCCACGGGTGACCTGCGGGGTTTCACCGGCGAGGTGCTCGGCACGCTGGCCGACGGGCGCTTCATCGCGCAACGATCGAAGGATCGGCCGTTTCTCGGCCCGCTATCGGCAGCTGATGCGCCCCGCGTCGACACCATCGCGGTATACCCGGGGGCTGACACCGTCGCGATGGACGCGTGTGTGGCGGCGGGCGCGCGCGGCATCGTGCTGGAGGCGGTCGGTGCGGGCAACGCGGGCGCCGCGGTGATCGACGGGGTGGGGCGGCACTGCCGCGACGGCGTGGCGGTGGCGGTGTCGACGCGGGTGCCCGGCGGGAATGTGAGCGCCGGCTACGGGCCGGGCAGAGACTTGGCGGACGCGGGCGCGGTGGTGGTGCCGCGGCTGCCTGCGGCGCAGGCTCGCGTGTTGGTGATGGCCGCCTTGGCGTCGGGCTCACCCATCGAGGACGTCGTCGCCCGCTGGGGCTGATAGAGGAACAATGCAGTCGCACCGGTCACTCCAGCGGTAGGACTGGTCGCCTGCCTCCTCGCCACTGCACCCCCCGCAGCCGCCGACCCGCCCCTGGACGCCGATGACGTCGACACGTACCCGGTCGCGCAGGGCCGCTTCACCACGCCGACCGACTTCTATTGGGTGTACTTCAGGACACCCGACGGGCGTTCGTGCGGGATCGGACCGAACGGCGGGCCGGTCGGCTCGACACGGTACCCCTCGACGCGCCGGCGGAGACGAAACAAACGGTCGTCAACAGCCGGGGCCCGGCCGAATACCGCGGGTTCGAACACCACGACGTTCACTCGTGACGTCGATGTGCTCCCGGAGGGTCATCGGCTGGAGAACTGGGGGCCAGCTGCGGGGTCGGGAATCAGGGCACGGTGACGTGCAGGACCTACGACGAACATGGCTTCATGATTTCCACTGTTCACGGCGTGCTCTGGTAGCGAGCCAGCTCGCTGATGTAGTCCGGCCAGTCCAGGCTGTCGACGGGGCTGGCGTGCGCGATTTCGGGGTCGTCGTCGGGAATGGTTCGTGCCGGCCCTGGCCCGGTGCTGCGGGTCTCAAACCGCACCGTCATCACGCCGTGACCCGCCCCCTGGATCCAGCCGTGACCGTAGGCAGTGTGCACGACGTCGTCGCCGACGCGCCAGGCGGGCGGGGTCGCGGCCAGATCTGTGACGGTTGGCGGCAGGCTGGTGTTCGACACGTCCTCCGCCACCAGCTCCAGATCCGGAAACAGCGACTCCTGACGAACATCGGAAAGACCCGAAAAACCAACGCCGACAAGGCGAATCGGGCCGATCTCGACAGGGTCGAGCAACAGCCGCCTGGCCATGGCGATCAGGGTCGGAGCATCGGTCGTCGCGTACGGCAGCGTCGCCGAGCGCGTCAGGATGCTCATGTCGGACTTCTTCAGCTTGACCGTGACGGTCCGGGCGCCGCGGCCATCCTTCTCCAGACGCGCGTGCGCGTGCTCGCCGATCGGCCCTGCGGCCTCCCGCAGCTGGTCGAGGGTCGTCAGGTCTTCAGGGAAGGTGGACTCGGCGCTGATCTGCTTGGCGGGCGCGTTCTCCGAAACGGGCCGGTCGTCGATGCCGCGGGCGAGCTGGTGCAGCGCCAAGCCGACCGTGGGCCCGAGGATGTTGGCGGCTTCGGCGTCGGACAGTGCGGCGAACGCGCCGATGGTTTCGATGCCGAGCCGGTGCAGCTTCTCCTCGGCTACCGGGCCGATGCCCCACAGCCGCCGGACCGGAAGACCTTGCAGCAGCACGGTTTCCTCGTCGCGACGCACCACGCGAATGCCGTCGGGCTTGGCCAGGCCCGAGGCGATCTTGGCGATCTGCTTTCCGGATCCGGCGCCGACGGAGGCGACGAGCCCGGTCTCGTGGCGGACTTTGGCCCGCAAGCCTTGGCAGAATGCCTCGACTCGGTCTGCCGACGTCCCGGCGAGCTCGGGAGGTTCGCCAAAGGCTTCGTCGAAGGAGAGTTGTTCAAGGACGGGCACAACGCTTCGGACGGTGTCGAGCACTCGGTGGCTGGCCACGCCGTACACCACGCCGCGCGGGGGCAGCACCACGGCCGGGGCGCCGACCAGGCGGCGGGCCTGATGCATGGGCATCGCCGACCGCGCGCCGTACACGCGGGCCTCGTAGCTGGCGCCGGCGACCACGCCACGCCCGCCAAGGCCGCCGACCAGCACCGGCCGACCGCGCAGCGTCGGCCGGGTCAGCTGCTCGACGGACGCGTAGAACGCGTCCATGTCGAAGTGCAGCACCCAGCGGTCCACAATTGCCGATGCTATGGCGCTAGCCTGACGGCCATGACGCAACAGGCCCCCGACGTGGCCGAGTTCAGCCTGTGGGTCGAGCATTTCGAACGAAACGGACCTACCCACGCGTGCGCAGATGCGGCCATCGACTACGACGGGCCGTGCCACATCCCCGAAGCGGTGCGCCGCCCGCTGATCGAGTCGGTGCGGCGATTTCAGCTCGGCGAAAGCGGCGACGGCGAGCAGCTGCTACGCAAGGCGCAGCGGGCCGGCGATCCTGAATATCTTCGCGCGGCACAGCTTTTCGTGGCCGAGGAGCAACAGCACGCGGCGTTGCTGCTGCGCCTGCTGGGCCATCTCGGTGGGACGCCGATGCGCAGACACTGGTCGGATGCGGTGTTCGTGCGATTGCGCCGACTCATGGGCCTGCGGACCGAGTTGATGGTGCTGACGGTTGCCGAGGTGGTGGCGCTGTCGTACTACGGTGGACTGGCCGCCGACGGCCCCGATCCTGTGGTGCGTGCTGTCGCCGCCCGCATCGTCGCCGACGAACATCCCCACGTGCGGTTTCAGCGTGATCGATTGCGTGCCGGCTTCGCGGAGTCAGGCATTGCGCTGCGGCTGCTGGCCCTCGCGTTCTGGTGGATGACGGCGATCGGTGCGACTTTGGTCGTCGCGCTGGACCACGGTCCCCTGCTGGACGCGATCGGCTATCGGCGCACCCGGTTCGCCCGCGACGTGCTCGCCGACTTCGCGAAGGTGGCGGCCGAGGTTTTCCAACGGCGGAACACTCTTCTGTAGGGCGTCTCATTGTCGACGGTTTCGGAAAGTGTTTTCCCCACCGAGCGGAGGTTGTGATGGCCACAGAGGAGTCCGATTATCGCCAGCACGGGGTGCGGATCGTGCACGCCGACGAATTGGATCCGAATACCGCGCAGACGCCGGGAATGAATCGTGCCGCGGCAATCAACGCGGCACGCGCCGGCGCCGAGAAGTTGTGGGCCGGAACGGTTGTCATCCATCCCGACGCCAAGACGGGGCCGCACCATCACGGACACCTTGAGAGCGTGATCTATGTGGTGGCGGGCCGAGCCCGGATGCGGTGGGGCAACCACCTCGAATTCACGGCCGAAGCCGGACCGGGCGACTTCATCTACGTTCCCCCGTATGTGCCGCACCAGGAGATCAACGCTAGTCACGATGCACCCTTGTCGGGCGTAGTGGTACGCAGTGATCAGGAAGCGGTGGTCGTCAATCTGGATCTACCCGACGTCGAGCCCGAGCCTGAGCACGTGCAATGGGTCGACGACATCCACCCGCCGCAATAGCTTCACGCCTTCGCGATCGCCACCCGCACGCCGTCGCCGATCTCGGTGCCGTCGACGAGCTCGCCGAACTCGAAACTGGTGGCCAGAATCTCGCGGGCGATCAGGTCGCTGTGCGTCTGCGCCCACGGCACCTTATCCTCGGGCACCGCGATGGTCACGCGGATCCGGTCCGACACGTCGAGGCCGGTGGACTTGCGCAGCTCCTGCAGTTCACGGATGCGGTCCTTGGCCCAGCCCTCGGCCTCCAGTTCGGGGGTGACGGTGCCGTCGAGCACCACCAGTCCCGCACCGTCGGGCAATGCTGCCGTGTACTCGGGGTCGGCGGCCACCAGCCGCGAGCTGTATTCCTCAGGCTGCAGCACGGCCGGACCCGCTGTCAGCGTGCCGTCGGCGTTGACGACGGACTCGCCCCCCTTGACCGCCTTGATCGCGGCTTGCACATTCTTGCCGAGCCGCGGACCGGCTACCTTGGCATTCACCGTCAGCTCGAACCGGCCATACGTGTCGATGTCGTCGGTGAGTTCGACCTCCTTGACGTTGAGCTCGTCGGCGATCAGATCCTTGAACGGCTCCAGCAGTTGCGGATTCTCCACCGCCACAGTCAGTTTCGGCAGCGGCAGCCGCACCCGCAACTTCTTTGCCTTGCGCAGCGACGACGCGGCTGACGCGACTTCGCGCACCTGATCCATCGCGGCGACCAACTCGGGGTCCGCAGGCACGTCACCTTCAGCGGGCCAATCCGTCAGGTGCACCGACCTGCCGCCTGTCACCCCGCGCCAGATCACCTCAGCGATCAAGGGCAGCAGAGGCGCCGCCAGCCGGCCAGTCACCTCGAGCACCGTATGCAGCGTGTCGATGGCGTCGGGGTCCTCCTCCCAGAACCTCGAACGTGACCGTCGTACATACCAGTTCGTCAAAGCGTCGGTGAACTGGCGCAGTTCATCGCAGGCGCCGGAGATGTCGCACATGTCGAGCGACTCGGTTAGACATGCGCGCAACTCGGCCAGCTTGGCCAGGATGTAGCGGTCGAGCACGTGCTTCGAGTCGGTGCGCCAGGTGCCCTTCTTCGGGGCGTACAGCGCGAGGAAGCTGTAGGCGTTCCACAACGGCAACAACACCTGCCGGACACCCTCTCGGATGCCCTGCTCGGTGACGATCAGGTTGCCGCCGCGCAGGATCGGCGAGGCCATCAGGAACCACCGCATGGCGTCGGAGCCGTCGCGGTCGAACACCTCGGTCACGTCGGGATAGTTGCGCAGCGACTTGCTCATCTTCTGGCCGTCGTTGCCGAGCACGATCCCGTGCGCCACACAGGTTTTGAACGCCGGCCGGTCGAACAGGGCGGTGGCAAGCACGTGCAGCAGATAGAACCAGCCCCGCGCCTGGCCAATGTACTCGACGATGAAGTCGGCAGGGAAGTGCCCTGGGTCATCTCCCGCCGCTCCACCCAGGAACCACTCGGCATTTTCGAACGGGTAGTGCACCTGGCCGTACGGCATCGACCCCGAGTCGAACCACACGTCGAACACATCCTCGATGCGGCGCATCGTCGAGCGCCCGCTCGGGTCGTCCGGGTTGGGCCGGGTCAGCTCGTCGATGAACGGCCGGTGCAGATCCGTCAGTCGCACGCCGAAGTCG
Source organism: Mycobacterium sp. (assembly GCA_035634855.1). Taxonomy (GTDB): domain Bacteria; phylum Actinomycetota; class Actinomycetes; order Mycobacteriales; family Mycobacteriaceae; genus Mycobacterium. Next base: position 2,682 of record DASQCE010000078.1, on the reverse strand, counting down.
CGCTCGAGTTCGTCGATGCTGCCGTAGACGTCGATGCGTGGGTACGCGGGATCGTCGGATTTCCAGACCGGAATCGGTGTGCCCCAGTAGCGGTTTCGCGAGACTGACCAGTCCCGCGCGTTGGACAGCCACTTGCCGAACTGGCCGTCCTTGACGTGCTCTGGATACCAGGTGATCTGCTGGTTGAGTTCGACCATCCGGTCGCGGAACTCGGTGACCTTGATGAACCACGACGACACCGCCCGATAGATCAACGGGTTTCGGCACCGCCAGCAGTGCGGGTAGGAGTGCTCGTAGGTCTCGTGGCGCAGCAGGACAGCGCCGTTGGCGGCCGCCGAGCGGCCCTGGTTCTTGAGGTCGCGGATGATCTGCGGGTTGGCGTCGAACACATGCTGGCCTGCGTAGTCCGGCACGGTCTCGTCGAAGCGGCCCTTGGAATCCACCGGCGTGACGGCGGAGATGCCCGCCGCCTGCGTGGTCGCCATGTCGTCCTCGCCGTAGGCCGGCGACATGTGCACGATGCCGGTGCCGTCCTCGGTGCTGACGAACTCGGCGGGCAGCACCCGAAATGAGTTCGGCGTGTCCATGAAGTACGGAAACGGCGGCAGGTAGCGCGTCTCGAGCAGATCCCGGCCGGTGTAGGTGGCCAGCACTTCGGGTTCGTCGCCGAGCTCGCGGGCGTACGCCGACAGCCGCGCCCGCGCCAGCACGTAGCGCCTGCCGTCGAGCCCGGCAACCAGGACGTAGGCGACGTCGGGGTTCACCGCGACCGCCTGGTTCGACGGCAGCGTCCACGGCGTCGTCGTCCAGATCAAGAGGAAGGCCCCCACCAGCCTGTCGTCGCCCTCGCTCACCCGGAAGCCGACGGTGATGGCCGGGTCCTGGCGACTCTGATAGACGTCGTCGTCCATGCGCAGTTCGTGGCTGGAAAGCGGTGTTTCGTCGTTCCAGCAGTACGGCAGCACCCGATTGCCTTCGTAGGCAAGGCCTTTGTCCCACAGCTGCTTGAACGCCCAGATCACCGACTCCATGAAGGTTGGATCGAGCGTCTTGTAGTCGTTGTCGAAGTCGACCCAGCGCGCCTGGCGGGTGACGTAGGCGCGCCATTCGTTGGTGTACCTGAGCACGGAGGCCCGGCAGGCGTCGTTGAACCTCTCGATGCCCATCTCTTCGATCTGCGCCTTGTCGGTGATGCCGAGCTGGCGCTGCACCTCGAGTTCGGCGGGCAGGCCGTGGGTGTCCCAGCCGAAGCGGCGCTCCACCTTGTAGCCGCGCATGGTGCGGTACCGCGGCACGATGTCCTTCACGTATCCGGTCAGCAGATGCCCGTAGTGCGGCAGGCCGTTGGCGAAAGGCGGGCCGTCGTAGAACACGTATTCCGGTGCGCCGTCGCGATGCGCGATGCTGGCGCGGAACGTGTCATCGGATCCCCAGTAGTCGAGGACGTCGAGTTCGAGCGCCGGGAATTTCGGCGCTCCGGCGGCCGGCTTCGGGTAGGCGGTCACTATGGTGCGTTGTCTCCTGTGCCATATGTCGCTGGCTTCGCAGCTCCGGAAGCCAAATGTCGCTGGCACGGGGACGACGTCGCGCCGGTGCGCGAGCGCCGCGGTACCACCCCGCTTGCGCACAGTCGTGTGCGCCGCTCAAATGCGGGCGATGACGGGCCCACCCGTTCGGGTCTACTGGGCTGGATCAGCTGTTCTTCCGAAGGCTCCCCGGTGATGGCCGGATCGGTGCCGTTGCACATGATTCTAGTGCCCGGCGCAAAGGCGCCCCGCTAGCGTCCCCCAGTGGCCGAGTCACTGACCGACGATCAACAACACCGTCGGCGCCGAGCGGTAGTCGAGCTGATGCCGTCCACGCCGTACATGAGCTGGCTGGGCATTGTGTTCGACCGCTACGAACCCGACGACGTCACGATTCGACTGCCCTTCCGTGAAGACCTCAAGAACACCGACGGCAACGTCGTCGCCCAGCCGGGGACGAATGCGAATCCGCCCGCGAGTTCGCCGGTGTACTGCTCGTGGTCGGTGCCGCACAGCCCGCAGGCCTGCACGCGGACAAGCGCGTCGTCATCGCCGACGGCGGGTAGGGAGGTTTCGTGGAGCACGAGGCGACGCGGCCGTTCCAGCACCAACGCATGCGCGCTCGCGGACTCCCGCATAGGCGCACCCTAAACCGCGTAGCGTCCGCGCCATGAGCGATCACACCTACCGAATCATCGAGATCGTCGGCAGCTCGCCCGACAACGTCGACGCAGCGATTCGCAACGCCATATCAAGGGCATCGGAGACTATGCGCGGCCTCGACTGGTTCGAGGTCCAATCAGTCCGCGGACACCTTCAGGACGGCGCCATCGGACATTTCCAGGTCACTCTCAAAGTGGGGTTCCGCCTGGAAGATGCCCGATGACGTCATACCGGGGCGGCGGCGTCTGAGGTCATTTCGAAGAGCGCAAACGGGAACTGTTCCGTGAGCTCTTCCACCGTGTAGGGGTCGAACCGGGCCGAGTCGTACCACCAATCGAGGTGCAGCAATCCGTCGGCGCGATACACCCGCAGCTCAAGCGCGTATCCGAGGCCGGGCGGCGTCTCGTACATCGGAGTGGCCCCGTCGGGCATCGTGCCGATGTAGTTGAGGAAGATCTCCGACGGCAGGTGGTCGGACCGGGCCGGCACCGCC
>DASQCE010000077.1:0-18982 GCA_035634855.1 Mycobacterium sp. | reverse complement strand
CCGCTACTGGAACCCCTTGCGGTGGAACGGCTTTACCTCGACAACTACTTCTCGATCGCCAAGGCGCAGCGCGATCTCGGATACCAGCCGCTGTTCAGCACCGAGCGGGCGATGGCGGAGTGCCTGCCCTACTACGTCGACCTCTTCCACCAGATGAAGGGAGCCGTTGCGCAGCCCGTCTCGCCTAGTGCCGAACGTTCCGTACCGCTCGAAATTTCGGCAATTTTTCGAGCGGTACGGAACGTTCGCGGCGGTCACGGCAGCTCCGCGAGCGGGCTGATGTCCCCCGTCGCGCTGTTGACGAGGGCGGCCCGGTCGAGCCGGGCCCGAAGTGGCAGCACGTCCATCACCGCCTTCACCACGAGCGGGAGCTGGGCCAGTGTCGCGCGCGGCGCGAGCGAGCAGTGCGGCAGCCAGATTCCCGGCCGGTAGTGCTTGTGCAGATCGGCGCCGGTGGCGGTGACCGCCTCGACGACACGCTGCTGACGCGCAACGAAGTCGGCGCTCACCCCCGGGACCAGCCACATGCGTCCGCGCCGGAACAGTCCGACCCCGTCGAAGCTGAGGTCAACGGGTTCTCCCCCACCGATGGCGGCCAACGCATCGGTGACCGCGCCGAGGTCCCACCGGCGCAGCACCGCATAGGACACGTGCGGAACATGCCTGCCGTGGGTGTGGGAGCGTAGGCTCGGCACGCCCTGCGTCTCGACCCGGTCCCAGAGCGCCCGGACCGCCCGCTCGGATCGCCGGTCGAACAGTAGGCAGACGGCCAGCGCCACGGGTCAGCGATACAGGTGCACGGGCTGGTGCGTGACCTGCTCGATCCGCGAGGACGCGCATTGCAGCAGCTCGGTGCCCAGCGCGATGAGGCCGCGCGCCGCGGCAATCTCCTCACCGATCATCGGCGAGCCGCTGTCCTTCGGGTTGCGGTAGGCGTCCCCCAGCGTGGTCAGCGTCTCGCCGTCGCCGCACTGGGCGCGCACGGTTGCGTGTGTGTGGGTCTCGTCCTCGACGAAGTCGATCTCGACGCGCCACTTGTTGCTTAGATCCTTGTCGTACATCGTTATCACCCTCCGGTTACCAGGGTGCGCCCGGCGAGGACGCGGCACCAGATGTACTGCGGCTTAATCGCTGGCCAAAAGCCCAGCCCCAACCTCGTTGCGCTCCTAGGCTCGACAAAGACGTCAATTGGTGAAGGAGCCGCCATGCCGAACGGAAAGCCGAACATTCTCGTCATCTGGGGCGATGACATTGGCATCTCCAACCTGAGCTGCTACAGCGATGGCCTGATGGGCTATCGAACCCCGAACATCGACCGCATCGCCAACGACGGAATGCGCTTCACCGACTCCTACGGCGAACAAAGCTGCACCGCGGGCCGGGCGGCGTTCATCAGTGGGCAGAGCGTCTATCGCACCGGAATGAGCAAGGTGGGTATTCCCGGCGCGGACGTCGGCTGGGCCGCCGAGGATCCGACCATCGCCGAGCTGCTTAAGCCGCTGGGCTATGCCACCGGCCAGTTCGGCAAGAACCACTTCGGCGACATGAACAAGTACTTGCCGACCGTGCACGGATTCGACGAGTTCTTCGGCAACCTCTATCACCTCAATGCCGAGGAAGAGCCCGAGCAGTTTGACTACCCACACAAGGACCAGTTCCCAATGCTCTACGAACTGGCGCACCCTCGCGGAGTACTGAAATGCAATGCCACCGACGAGGTGTCAACCGAAGCCGACGACCCGAAGTACGGACCGGTCGGTAAGCAGACCATCGAGGACACCGGGCCACTGACGAAGAAGCGGATGGAGACCATCGACGACGATATCGCCGATGCCGCCGTCGACTACATCGAGCGCCAGCACTCGGCGGGCAAGCCGTTCTTCGTGTGGTGCAACTTCACCCACATGCACCTCTACACCCACGTCAAGCCGGAGAGCCGCGGTCAGGCCGGACTGTGGCAATCGGAGTACCACGACGCGATGATCGACCACGACAAGAACGTGGGCACAGTGCTCGATGCCCTCGACGAGCTCGGCATCGCCGACGACACGATCGTCATCTACTCCACTGACAACGGTCCGCACCGCAACAGCTGGCCGGACGCGGGCACCACACCGTTCCGCAGCGAGAAGAACACCAACTGGGAAGGCGCGTTCCGGGTGCCGGAAATGATCCGCTGGCCGGGAAAGATCAAGGCGGGCACGGTGTCCAATGACATCATCCAGCATCATGACTGGCTGCCAACTTTGCTGGCGGCGGCAGGCGACCCTGACGTCATGGACAAGCTCAAGAAGGGCTACCAGATCGGCGACGTGGAGTACAAAGTTCATATCGACGGCTTCAACCTGCTCCCCTACCTGATGGGCGAGGTCGAACACAGCCCCCGGCGAGGATTCTTCTACTTCTCCGACGACGGCGACCTGGTCGCCATGCGGTTCGAGAACTGGAAGGTGGTCTTCCAGGAGCAGCGTTGCCAGGGCACGCTGAGAATCTGGGCCGAGCCGTTCACCCCGCTTCGGGTACCCAAGCTGTTCAATCTGCGCACCGACCCGTATGAGTACGCCGACATCACGTCCAACACGTATTACGACTGGTTCATGCACCGGGACTTCTTCGTGTTCTACGCGACGGCGATGGCCACCAAGTTCCTCGAGACGTTCAAAGAGTTCCCACCGCGGCACCCGCCCGCCAGCTTCAGCATCGACCAGGCGGTGGAGAAGCTGCACGAATTCCTGGCGAAGGACTAGACCATGCCTGACAACAAGCCGAACATCCTCGTCATCTGGGGTGACGACATCGGCATCTCGAACCTGAGTTGTTACAGCCGGGGGATGATGGGCTATTTCACCCCCAATATCGATCGAATCGCCGACGAGGGAATGCTTTTCACCGATTCCTACGGGGAGCAAAGCTGTACGGCCGGCCGGTCATCGTTCATCACCGGCCAGAGTGTCTACCGCACCGGCATGAGCAAGGTCGGGATGCCCGGCGTAGATGTCGGTTTGCAGAAAGAGGATCCGACGATTGCCGAACTGCTCAAGCCGTTGGGGTACGCAACCGGCCAGTTCGGCAAGAACCACCTCGGCGACCTGAACAAGTACCTGCCGACGGCGCACGGATTCGACGAGTTCTTCGGCAATCTCTACCACCTCAATGCAGAAGAAGAACCCGAACACGAGGACTATCCGACGGCCGAGGAGGCGCCGCTGCTGCGCAAGGCACTCCTCCCCCGTGGCGTCATCCATTCATGGGCGACCGATAAGGATTCTGGTGAGGTGGACGACCGGTACGGCCCGGTCGGCAAGCAACGCATCGAGGACACCGGACCGCTGACCAAGAAGCGAATGGAGACCATCGACGACGAGACCACCGGCGCGTGCATCGATTTCATCAGGCGACAGCACGAGGCGGCCACCCCGTTCTTCGTGTGGATGAACATGACCCACATGCACTTCCGGACTCACACGAAGCCGGAGAGCCTGGGCCAGTCGGGTCGGTGGCAGTCGCCGTACCACGACACGATGATCGACCACGATCGTAACGTCGGGCAGCTGCTCGACCTGGTCGACGAACTCGGCATCGCCGAGGACACCATCGTCATCTACTCCACCGACAACGGCCCGCACGCCAACAGTTGGCCGGACGGCGCCACCACCCCGTTCCGCAGCGAGAAGGCTACCAACTGGGAAGGCGCGTTCCGGATTCCGGAGATGATCCGCTGGACCGGGAAGATCAAGCCCCGCAGCGTGTCGAACGAGATTGTGCAGCATCATGATTGGCTGCCGACGTTCCTGGCGGCCGCAGGTGATCCTGACATCGTCGAGAAGCTGAAAAAGGGCCATCAGGCCGGCGACATGAAGTACAAGGTCCACATCGACGGGTACAACCTGCTGCCGTATCTCACGGGTGAGGTGGACAAGAGCCCACGGCGCGGAATGATCTATTTCTCCGACGACGGCGACGTTCTCGGCATCCGGGCGGAGAACTGGAAGGTCGTGTTCATGGAGCAGCGCTGTCCCGGCACGCTGCAGGTGTGGTTCGAACCGTTCACCCCGCTACGCGCGCCGAAGTTGTTCAATCTCCGGACCGACCCGTTTGAACACGCAGACGTCACGTCGAACACGTACTGGGACTGGTTGATCGACCGTCTTTACCTCATGTTCTACGGCTCCGCCATCGTGACCCAGTTCCTGGAGACCTTCAAGGAGTTCCCGCCGCGGCAGGAGCCGGCGTCATTCACGATCAACGCCGCTGTTGAGCAGCTGGAGGCCTTCCTTGCATCCCGCGGCGGCTGAGCGTGGCTGAACTAGCCTCCTGGACGGACGGGCCAACGAGAGCGGCGATCGTCGACTTCGTCAGGCGCGTCACCGCCGAGGTCGGGCCGGATTACGTTGCGCCCGAGGCGCGTATCGCGGTGTTCGACAACGACGGCACGCTGTGGTGCGAGAAGCCGATGTATATCCAGCTCGACTTCCTGCTGCGCCGGTTCAAGGAGCAGGCCGAGGCGGACCCGTCGCTGCGCGACCAGCAGCCGTACAAGGCTGCCTATTCTGGTGACCTGAAGTGGCTTGGCGACGCTGTCACCAAGCACTACCAAGGTGACGACACCGACATGAAACCGCTTATGGGAGCGATACTCACGGCCCATCACCAGATCACCGTCGAGGAGCACGCGGCCCGGGTCAACGCGTTCTTCGCCGAAGCCAAGCATCCGACGCTGGGCCGACCCTATACGTCGTGCGGGTATGCGCCGATGGTGGAGTTGCTTCGCTATCTGGAGGCAAACGATTTCATCTGTTACATCGTGTCCGGCGGCGGACGCGATTTCATGCGTCCGGTCACCGGACCGCTGTACGGGGTGCCCCCCGAGCGAGTGGTGGGCAGTTCGGTAGGTCTCGTGTACCGCGACGGACACCTCTACACGACGGACCAGCCGGAGTTCCTCGACGACGGGCCCATCAAACCGGTGCGGCTGTGGAGCCGGATCGGGCGTCGACCGATCCTGGCTGGCGGCAACTCCAACGGCGACATCGAAATGCTGGAGTTCACCCGCGGCCTGCGGCTGCTCGTGCTGCACGATGACGCCGATCGCGAATTCGACTACACCGCAGGGGCCGAGAAGTCATTGGATCAGGCATCGAAGGACGGCTGGACCGTCGTCAGCATGAAGAACGACTGGGCGACCGTCTTCAGTGACCAATGAACTCGTCTGGATTCCGCCGCAGACCGCGGTGCTGGGATCCGAGCAGCACTATAAGGAGGAGGGGCCGACACGGCCTGTCTCCGTCGACGGGTTTGCGATCCAGACTCATCAGGTCACGAACGAAGAGTTCGCCGAATTCATATCCGCCACAGGCTATCTAACAGTCGCCGAACGGCCTCTCAACCCCGCGGACTATCCCGATGCGCCGGCGGAGAACCTGCAGCCGGGGTCGATGGTGTTCACCCGCACCGGCCGCCCGGTCGATCTGCGCCACCTGAACTTGTGGTGGACGTGGACGCCGGGGGCGTCGTGGCGGCATCCGGTGGGGCCGCATTCGTCGATCGACAAGCGGGCGGATCATCCCGTCGTGCATGTCGCGTTTGAAGACGCGGAGGCGTATGCGGCGTGGGCGGGGCTGTCATTGCCGACCGAAGCGGAGTGGGAAACGGCGGCCCGCGGCGGACTCGAGGGCGCGACGTACACGTGGGGCGACGAGCCCGAACAGCCGGGGCGGCCGCTCGCGAACTACTGGCACGGCGATTTCCCGTGGCGCCCCGACCGTGGCTACGGCCGCACCACGGCCGTCGGCAGCTTCCCGTCCAACGGCTACGAACTCGTCGACATGGCGGGCAACGTCTGGGAGTGGACCACCGACTGGTACGCAGACACTCGCGCCGATGATTCCTGTTGTGAGGCGGGTAGTTACGACCCTCACCAGCCGCAGTTCCCGGTGCCGCGCAAGGTCGTGAAGGGCGGCTCGTTTTTGTGCGCCGACAACTACTGCCTGCGCTACCGCCCCGCGGCACGCCGACCGCAGCCGGTCGACACGGGCATGAGCCACATCGGCTTTCGCTGCATCAAACGCTAGTCGGCCGACGGTGTGTCGGGCCTGTAGCCCGTGGCGTCTTTGATCACGCCCGCGATGATCTATAGCGGAATGCCGGTGGTGAAGCCGGTCGTCACCGCATTAGAAACGTCATGATCGAGCCGAACTTCAACAACCCGAACACCAGCATCACAAGGCCGACGACAATCGCCAGGGCAGCCACGTTGGCCGGATCGCCCGGATCCAGACCCGCCTCACTCAGCACACTGCGTGACGACAATGCCAGGGCACTGGTCAACGCGTACGCCATCCTTGTGCTCACCGTCCCACCCTCCCACGTCGGAGCCGATACACAACAACATGATTCAGACGAGTTGTGTCGAACGGGCCTCCGGTGGCATGGCTATCCACTCGCGGTCGTCATCAATTGTTTGACGGCGTCGAAACGCACACCCCTTAACTGGCGGCCGGCTTTCACTTGCCGGCTTCTGCGGCCTTCTTGATCGCCGCCAACGTGGCCGGGATACCGCTCTCGGCCGCTGCGTGCCGATTGTCGATCTCGGCATCTGCCTTTGCGCCGTACCGCTCGCGGAACCCCGCGACGCCTGCGGGAAGGAACTGCCACGACTCGGTGAGCCGGGTGCCTTCGTTCTCGAGTTCGAACGTGTATCCCCAGCGAACCCAGCCGTTGTTGACCTCCCACGCGAACTCCCGACCGGGATCCGCGGCGACCACCTGGCAGCGTGTCTCCCAGGTCCGCTCCGGAAGTTCGTTGCGGCCGGTGAACCACGCACCGACGCGTGGCCCGTCTCCCTCGTCCCACCAGCAGGCCTGGCAGATCGGGCTCCACTCGCCCATCCTGGTCACGTCCGACACCAGCGCATACAGCTCGTCCGGCGTCTCCGCCACGGAAATCGAATCCGACATCTTCAGATCAGTCACGGGTCGAGTCTGCCAAAGCGCTAAATTGGAACGCGTTCTAATCCTTTCATCGAAGGGCCAACCGGATGAGCAACGGTAACCAGCGGATCGCGGTCGTGATCGGCGGAGCGTCCGGTATCGGATGGGCGACGGCGCGGGCACTGGCAGCCCAGGGAGACCGGGTGACCGTCGCCGACCGCAACTCAGACGGGGCACAAGGCCGCGCCGCCGAACTGGGCGAGCCGCATCTCGCCGCGGCCGTCGACGTCACCGACGAAGACTCGGTTCAGCAGCTCTTTGCACAGACCGGCCCGGTCGATGTGGTCGTGAACTGCGCCGGCTTCTCCAACGTCGGCCTGATCACCGACATGCCGGTCGATCAGTTCCGCGACGTGATCGATGTCTGCCTGACGGGCGCGTTCATCGTCGCCAAGCACGCGGGCCGCAACCTGCGCACCGGGGGCACGCTGGTCTCGATCAGCTCGCTGAACGGGCGCCAGCCAGCAGCAGGCATGAGCGCGTACTGCGCGGCGAAAGCGGGCGTGTCGATGCTCACTCAGGTCGCCGCGTTGGAGCTCGGCCCGCGGGGAATCCGCGTCAACGCCGTCGCGCCCGGCTTCGTACACACGCCGCTGACCGAGCCGGCCGCGGCTGTACCCGGCGTGGTCGAGGAGTACCTCGAGAACACCGCGCTCGGTCGCGCAGGCACACCCGAGGACATCGCCAACGCCGTGCTGTACCTGTGTTCGCCTGCGTCGTCGTGGCTGACCGGAGAGGTGCTGGACCTCAACGGCGGCGCCCACCTGAAGCGCTACCCCGACATTCTCAGCCATGTTATGAAACTGGCGGAGGCCCAATGAGTTTCGCGGGCAAACAGGCGATTGTCACCGGCGCGGGCTCGGGCATCGGCGCGGCGCTGTGCCGAGCGCTGGTGAGCGCAGGCGTCGCGGTCGTCTGCACCGACATCGATGCCGACGCCGCCGAACGCACCGCCGCTGCACTTGGCGCCAACGCCCGGTCCGCGCGGCTCGACGTCACCGACGCGGCGGCGGTGCAGGCCGCCGTCGACGAGGTCGTCGATCGAGCAGGCCGCCTCGACCTGATGTTCAACAACGCGGGCATCGTGTGGGGCGGCGACACCGAGCTGCTGGCGCTGGACCAGTGGAACGCCATTATCGACGTCAACATCCGTGGCGTCGTGCACGGCGTCACCGCCGCTTATCCAGTGATGATTCGGCAAGGCCACGGACACATCATCAATACCGCGTCGATGGCGGGGCTGACTGCGGCCGGGCAGATCACCAGTTACGTGACGACCAAACACGCCGTCGTCGGGCTGTCGCTTGCGTTGCGCTCGGAAGCCGTCTCACGCGGGGTCGGCGTATTGGTGGTGTGCCCCTCTGCCGTCGAAACCCCGATCCTCGACAAGGGCGCGATCGGCGGATTCGTCGGACGCAATTACTTTCTTCAGGGCCAGGGCGTGCGCACCGCCTACGACCCGGACCGGCTGGCGCGGGACACCTTGCGCGCCATCGAGAAGAACAAGGCAATCCTGGTGAAACCGCGACTGGCACATGCCCAGTGGCTGTTGGCCCGGTTGTCGCCGACTCTGATGCAGCGATGTCGATCTGCTTCATCGAACGGCAGCGGGCCAGCCAACTCGCAGCCCGTACACAGATTCACTGAGCAAACCGGGGTTCCGGGGACGCAACCTGGCTACGGTATGCCAGTGGCCGCAATGGATACCGAGTTCACGCTGACACAGAAGCGTGCGCTGGCGGTTGCGACCGCCGTCGCCATTCTCTTCGGCGCCTACTTCCTGCGTGGTTACTTCATCCTCATCGTGGTAGCCGCGGTGGCGGCCTACCTGTTCACGCCGCTGTTCAATCGGCTCAACAGGCGGTTCGGCACCGGGGTGTCGGCAACGCTGACCCTGTTGGCAGCGATCGCTTCGGTGGTTGTGCCGATGACCCTATTCGTGTTGCTCGCCGTCGTTCAGATCACCAACATGGTCGAACGGGTAGCAGAGTGGGTCGGACGCACCGACCTTTCCACGCTCGGCGATCAGGCGCTGCGCCTCGTCAACGATGTGTTGCACAAGGTGCCGTTCATCGACGTGACCGTCACCCCGGACTCGCTACGCAGTTCGATGACGACCGTCGCGCAGAAGGTCGGCGAATGGCTGCTGGGCCTGCTGCAAGGGGCCGCAGGCAGCGTGTTCGGCGGTGTGACGGCCGCGATCCTGTTCCTGTATGTGTTCATCTCCCTGTTGGTGAACCGCGACAGCGTGCTGACCATCATTCGCCAACTCAACCCGCTCGGCGAGGACGTCACCGACCTCTACATGACCAAGATGGGCGCGATGGTGCAGGGCACTGTGATGGGGCAGTTCGTCATCGCCGTCTGTCAGGGCGTCGCGGGCGCAGCCTCGATCTACATCGCCGGATTCCACCAGGGTTTCTTCCTCTTCGCGGTCCTGTTGTCGGCGCTGTCGGTCATTCCGCTGGGCAGCGGCATCGTGACGATCCCGTTCGGGATCGGAATGATCCTGTTCGGCAACGTTTTCGGCGGTGTCTTCGTGATTCTCTTCCACTTGATAGTGGTGACGAACATCGACAACTTCCTGCGGCCGATACTGGTGCCACGGGCGGCTCGCCTCGACTCGGCGCTGATGTTGCTCGCCGTCTTCGCCGGTATCGCAATGTTCGGCGCCTGGGGCATCGTGATCGGTCCAGTGTTGATGATCGTCATCGTCACCACCATCAGCGTCTACCTCGCGGTGTACAAGGGCGTGCCGATGGAATTACCGGAGGACGACGAGAAGCCAAAGCGGCGCAGGCTTCTCGACTGGTTCGCCCGTCGCACCGGCAAGGACAAGCCGGTCGCAGCCCCGGTCAAGCCAGACGCTGCTTGAGGAATGCGACGACGCGCTTGCGCGCCTCATAGGCAGGATGCCCGTCCACCTCGCGGACCTCAAGGGTCAACACCGAGTGGGCCATCTTGCCGAAACCGTGCTCGTTGCCCGTCTTCGAGTTGATCTCGATCACCTCGAACGCGTCGCCGAGCCGGTCCTTGAGCGTTTTGAAGCGCTCCCACGGCGACACCCGGTCTTCACTGAACCGGAGGCCCATCGCGCACAGTCCCTCGTTGACGGCCCGCTGTTCGACGATCTTCAGCTCGGCTTCGGACAACCCGGGATCCCGCTTGTGCTTCGCCGTCAGCCCGACCGGCAACGACGGCTGGCTCATGACCGGGGCCAGCACGCTGTCGTCAACTGCGGCCGCTAAGGCGAAGCCTCCGCTCCAACACTCGCCGATCACACCGACGCCCTTACCCGGCGTCTTTTCGTTGAGGTCGCGGGCCAGCGCACGCAGGTAATGGGCAATTGGACGGTCAGCATTGGTCGCGAACGCCGCGAATTCCTTTGCCACACAACCGCGCAGCGTGATCGGCACCATCCCTGGCCGCACGGCCGCAGCACCCGGTGTGCCGTAGAGCGATGGGCAGGCCACGGTGAATCCGTTGTCCACCAGATGACTACCCAGCGCCAGTACGCCCGGATGGATGCCCGGCATCTCCGGGATCAGCACCACGCCGGGGCCTTCGCCCTTGCGGTACACATCGTGGGTGTATCCGGCCGCAGAAAACGGCGCGACGGTCCATCCGGTCAGGTCGGCTTCCGGCATGGTCATGGCGTCTCCGTCCGGTATCTCGAGGCGCAGTGCGCTACTTCGCGGGCAGTGGCGACTGGGTCTGCGTCGCCGCCGCCAGCGTACGGTACTCGTTCGTACCCGCGGCACCGGTTATGGCAATCTGCGCCGGCCCGCCGGCACCGTTCAGCCGGGTCGTCCACACCGGCTCCGACGGCTTGCCGTCCTGGCTGCCGCCCTCATAAACCACCCATTTCACGCCGTCGACGTCCTGCGCCCCCGTCGGATAGAGGTTGGAGTTGATGGAGGCGACCAGCTTGTCCTCGTCGGCATTGCTCTGCGTCAGGCTGACGTACATTCCGCTGGGCGCGAGGTACCCGACGGTGGCACTGACGGCGCGCGACTCCTGGCCCGAGGACGGGTCGATGCGGCCGCGGTCGATGCCCTTTCGACTCCCGGAGTTGGCCTGCCAGCCGTCGGGCAGCCTCGGCAGCCGAATCGGGATCTTCAGGGTGGCGGCGTCGGCCTGAAGCGCAGCCGGAACGTCGTAGGGCGGCGTCGGTCCCTTGCCCGGCCCGTTCGGCGCGAACGAGCACATGCCGAGCAGCCCTGCCAGCACGATGCAGGCGATCACCAGCGGTGCGATCGACCAGAACATGTCGCGGCCGTCCTGCAATATCCGCGGCTTTTGAGGCCTGGGGGCTGGAGCCGCTTGGCCGGCGACATTTGGGCTGGGCTGCGGCTTCCGACTCACATTGCCAGTATCCCAGCCGCCAAACGGCGATCCGCTAATGGGACAATCGGCGCATGAGCCCCTCGCGTGGTGAAGCCCCAGATCGCAACCTCGCCCTCGAACTCGTGCGAGTCACCGAGGCCGGCGCCATGGCGGCGGGCCGCTGGGTAGGCCGCGGCGACAAGGAGGGCGGCGACGGCGCGGCGGTCGACGCCATGCGTGAGCTGGTCAACTCGGTGTCGATGCGCGGTGTCGTGGTGATCGGCGAGGGCGAGAAGGACAACGCACCGATGCTCTACAACGGTGAAGACGTCGGCAACGGGGACGGGCCGGAGTGCGACTTCGCCGTCGACCCGATCGACGGCACGACGTTGATGGCCAAGGGCCTGTCCAACGCGATCTCGGTGCTTGCGGTGTCCGAGCGCGGGACCATGTATGACCCGTCGGCGGTGTTCTACATGAACAAGATCGCCGTCGGACCCGACGCCGTCGACGCCATCGACATCACCGCTCCGATCGGCGAGAACATCCGCCGCGTCGCCAAGGCCAAGAGCGTGTCGGTGTCTGATTTGACGGTGTGCATCCTGGACCGGCCACGGCACGAGACGCTGATCGCAGATGTCCGGGGTGCGGGCGCCCGGTGTCGGCTGATCTCGGATGGCGATGTCGCGGGCGCGATCTCGGCGTGCCGGCCCAACACCAGTACCGATCTGCTGGTCGGGATCGGCGGCACGCCGGAGGGCATCATCGCCGCCGCCGCCATCCGCTGCATGGGCGGCGCCATCCAGGGCCAGCTGGCTCCCAAGGACCACGAGGAGCGCCAGAAGGCGATCGACCGCGGCTACGACCTCGACCAGGTGCTTTTCACGGAAGATCTGGTCTCCGGAGACAACGTGTTCTTCTGCGCCACCGGCGTCACCGACGGCGATCTGCTCAAGGGCGTCCACTATTACGGCGGTGGCTGTACCACGCAGTCGATCGTCATGCGCAGCAAGTCGGGCACCGTGCGGATGATCGAGGCCTACCACCGGCTGTCCAAACTCAACGAATACTCCGCGATCGATTTCACCGGCGACAGCAACGCCGTATACCCGCTCCCATAACCAACCACTAGCGAGGATTTTTCTGTGAGCGTCGACTCAGGCACTTCCGAAGACGTCGAATACCGCATTGAGCACGACACGATGGGCGAGGTCCGGGTGCCCATCGACGCGCTATGGCGCGCACAGACCCAGCGTGCTGTGGAGAACTTCCCGATCTCCGGGCGCGGCCTGGAGCGCACGCAAATCCGCGCGCTCGGGCTGCTCAAAGGCGCGTGCGCCCAGGTGAACAAGGATCTCGGGTTGCTTGCGCCGGAGAAGGCCGACGCGATCATCGCGGCCGCCGGTGAGATCGCCGACGGTCTGCACGACGATCAGTTCCCGATCGACGTGTTCCAGACCGGCTCGGGCACCAGCTCGAACATGAACACCAACGAGGTGATCGCCGGCATCGCCGCGCAGAACGGCGTGACCGTCCATCCGAACGATGACGTCAATATGTCGCAGTCGTCCAACGACACCTTCCCGACTGCGACGCACATCGCCGCGAC
Organism: Mycobacterium sp.; assembly: GCA_035634855.1. Taxonomy (GTDB): domain Bacteria; phylum Actinomycetota; class Actinomycetes; order Mycobacteriales; family Mycobacteriaceae; genus Mycobacterium. Next base: position 6,058 of record DASQCE010000077.1, on the reverse strand, counting down.
GGAAGCCGCTGTGCGGCAACTCATTCCGGCGCTCGAGGTGCTGCACGAGTCACTGGGCGGCAAGGCGCGGCAATGGCGCACTGTCGTGAAGTCGGGCCGCACACATTTGATGGATGCTGTACCCGTGACACTCGGCCAGGAATTCGGCGGCTACGCCCGCCAGATCGCGGCCGGCATCGAGCGGGTCAAGGCCACGCTGCCGCGGCTGGGCGAACTCGCCATCGGCGGCACGGCCGTCGGCACCGGCTTGAACGCGCCCGACGATTTCGACGAGCGAGTGGTCGAAGTATTGAGCCAACTGACCGGACTGGCCGAATTGCGGGTCGCGACAGATCATTTCGAGGCACAGGCTGCGCGTGACGGGCTGGTCGAAGCGTCCGGTGCGCTGCGCACCATCGCGGTGTCGCTGACCAAGATCGCCAACGACATCCGGTGGATGGGCTCGGGTCCGCTGACCGGTCTCGGCGAAATCCAGCTGCCGGATCTGCAGCCGGGCAGCTCGATCATGCCGGGCAAGGTCAATCCGGTTATTCCGGAGGCCGTTACGCAGGTCGCCGCACAGGTGATCGGGAACGACGCGGCGATCGCATTTGGAGGCGCGTCCGGAGCCTTTGAACTCAACGTGTATATCCCGATGATGGCCCGCAACCTGCTGGAGTCGTTCAAGATCCTCACGAACTCCGCCAAGCTGTTCGCCGAGCGCTGCATCGACGGCCTTGTCGCCAACGAGGAGCGCCTGCGCGAGCTGGCCGAGTCCTCGCCGTCGATCGTCACCCCGCTGAATTCCGCGATCGGCTATGAGGAAGCCGCCGCGGTGGCCAAGGAGGCGCTCAAGCAGAAGAAGACCATCCGCCAGACGGTCATCGACCGCGGCCTGATCGGCGACAAATTGTCACTGGAGGAACTGGATCGCCGACTCGACGTGCTGGCAATGGCCAAGGTCAAGCCCGGCGACTCGTAGTAAACGTTTCAAAACAGGTCAGACGGGGGGCGGCCGACATCCTTTTGGGGTGACCGCGGGCATGGCGAGTCGCCCCGTCGAGGAGGCTGCGCTCAACGAGTTCCTGGATGCCGCGGCCAGCGCACCGGCCGCGCTGTTGGTCGACGGCGAGGCAGGGATCGGCAAGACCACTTTGTGGGTGGCCGGGCTCCAGCGGGCCCGTGATCGCGGGTTCCGGGTGCTGTCCGCCCGCACCGCACAGGCGAATTCCGTGCTGGCATACGCGTCGCTGGCCGACCTGTTGACCGGCGTGGAACCAGACGCGTGGGCTGATCTGCCTGAGCCTCAGCGGATCGCGGTGGACCGGGTGCTGTTGCGCGAGCGGGCCGCCGACGCCGTCACCGACCGGCGTGTGGTGGCAGCCGCATTCCTGTCGGTCGTCGATCGGCTCGCCGACGACGGCCGAGTGCTGCTCGCGATCGACGACCTGCAATGGCTCGATCCGTCGACCGTTCACGTGATCGCATTCACTGCGCGGCGACTGTCCGGTCCGGTGGGCCTTTTGGCCACTGTCCGCACCGAGCGCGACAGCGGCGGCGTCACCTCGTGGCTGCAATTGCCCCGACCCGATGCCATCCACCGAATCGCAGTGCGTCCGTTGTCTTCTAGCGCGCTTCACAACGTTGTGCGGGACAAGCTGACTCGGCCGATACCGCCTGCAGCAATGGCGAGAGTTCACCAGATATCGGCCGGAAACCCTTTCTACGCCATCGAATTGGCGCGCGCATTGGTCGAGAGCGTCGATGAGATGCTGCCCGAGACTCTCGCCGACTTGGTGCGGGCGAGGATCGGCAGCTTCGAGCCAGAGGCACACGACGTGTTGCTTGCCGCTGCATCGCTGGCCAAGCCGACGGTCGAGCTGGTCGGCCAAGCGGCCGCAGTCGACCATGACCGGCTGATCGAGCTCCTCGAAGCCGGTGAGCGGAAAGGCATCGTCGTCATCGAAGGCAACCGGATCCGGTTCACCCATCCGCTGTTGGCCGGTGGTGTGTACACCGACGCCCCGCCCAAGCAGCGCCGGTTGATGCCCACATCCTGTTCAACGCCGGCGAGCCCGACGAGGGTTGGCTGCGCGCCGAGGAGGCGGTGACGCGTGCCGAAAAACTCGGTGTCCCTGGCCTGCTGAGCCAGGCACTCGGGGTGCGGGCCATGTTTTCATTCCTGCGCGGCGACGGCTTCGATGAGTCGAACCTGCTGCGGGCCCTCGCTCTCGCGGTTCGATCCGATGTCGAGCCCCACCGAGATTTTCGCGGCGTCGATTGTGCCCGACGCGGTGGAGGCGTTGACCGAGTTGGGCCGCCCGGACGAGGCCGAACCGCGTGTCGACGCACTCGAGCTCAACGGACGCAGGCTGGACCGTCCGTGGATGCTGGCGGTCGGCGCCCGCTGCCGCGCCACGGTCCTCGCCGCCCGTTGTGACGTGGGCGCTGCGGTGCGGACCGCGGGATGCGCACTCACCCAACACGACCGGCTGGCGATGCCGTTCGAGCGCGCGAGGACTCAACTACTGCTCGGCCGGCTCATACGTCGAGAACGGTCAGACGCAACCGCGCGCTGCGCGACGCCCTGGCCATTTTCGAGCAGCTCGGCACGCCGCTGTGGGCCGACCGCGCCCGCGCCGAGCTCGCAGGTGCGGCGGCGGGCACGCAGACCGGCGCAAGACGGGCTCACGCCCGCCGAGCAACGAGTCGCCGAACTCGCGGCGTCGGGGCTGACCAACCGCGATGTGGCGGCCACACTTTTTATCAGCTCGAAGACCGTTTAGGCCACCCTCGCGCGTGTCTACCGCAAACTGGGCATCCGATCGCGGGCTGAACTCGGGCGACACATGAATACGATCCGGTAGCGGATAATCAACGCTGTTGCGGATGTTGCCCGATGCCGCGATCCCGCCTAGTTGACCCCAAAAGAGTAGACCTAACCGCCGTTAGCTGGAATTCTTTTGACTGTGCCGGGAGTGGACGTGGGGAGCCGTCCTACAGAAGGCCGGAGGATCGCCGGGTTTCTGGCTTCTGCGACTTCCGAGCCATCGGCATTGCTGATTGAGGGCGAGCCCGGCATCGGCAAAACCACCCTCTGGCTGGCTGCCGTGGAGTCGGCACGGGACAAAGGTTTCCAGGTGTTATCGGCGCGTGCGGCGGCGGCCGAATCCGTGCTGGCCTACACGGCCCTGGCGGATCTGCTGGACGGGGTGCCCGCATCCGCGTGGGCAGATCTGCCCGAACCCCAGCGATTCGCGGTCGACCAGATACTGATGCGGGCGGACAATGGCACGGCCACCGATCAGCGCGCCGTGGCCGCGGCGTTCCTGTCGGTGGTCGAATGCCTCACCGACGACGGGCCGCTGCTGGTGGCGATCGATGACCTGCAATGGCTCGACCCCTCGAGCCTGCATGTGCTGGCGTTCGCGGCGAGGCGGCTCACCGGGCCGGTCGGCATTCTTGGCTGTTTGCGCACCGATGGCGACGGTGGAGGCTCATGGCTGCAAATGCCCCGACCCGACGCGGTGAGCCGAATTCGATTGCGTCCATTGGGTATCCGCGATTTAAACGCAGCGGTGTCGGCGCGCCTCCGGCGACCGTTCTCGCGCCCGACGATGGGTCGCATTCATGAGGTATCCGGCGGAAACCCCTTCTACGCAATCGAATTGGCTCGGGCCATAGCCGAACACGCTCCTGGCGTCGAGACGTCACTGCCGCGCACGCTGGCCGACGTTGTGCGGGCCCGGATCAGCGGCCTCGATCCTGACGTGCACGATGCGCTGCTCGCCGCGTCGTGCATGGCTTCACCGACGGTGGAGCTGGTTTCAAGTGCGACGATCAGCGACGACGACCGGTTGATCGAGCTGCTCGAAATCGCGGAAAGCAAGGGCATCATCGCGATCGACGGCAACCGGATCCACTTCGCGCATCCCCTGCTGGCCAGGGGTGTGTACACCGAAGCCGCGCCGGGCCAGCGCCGAATGATGCATCGCCGCCTCGCCGACATCGTCGACGAGCCCGAGTTGCGGGCACGTCATCTGGCGTTGGCCGCGACCAGCGGCGACCAAGTCACCCTGCAGGCGCTCGACACGGCTGCGGAGTCCGCGCGGATGCGCGGGGCACCCGCGGCGGCCGCCGAGCTGATGGAGCTGGCGATCGGCCTCGGCGGTGACACCGCCGATCGTCGACTCCGTGCCGCCCTCCACCATTTCGACGCAGGCGACCAGGAGCGCGCGCGCACCGTCCTCGAAGAGACCATCGAGCAGCTGGCGCCCGGCGACCAGCGAGCAGAAGCGTTGATCCGGCTCGCAGTCATCCGGGCATACGGAGACGGCTTCTTCGAGGCTGCACCATTGCTGCAGCGCGCGCTCAGCGAGGTGCGCCCCGACAGCCCGTTGCGCGTGCAGATCTTGATCACCTTGGCCTATTCCCTGCTCAACGCCAATCAACCCCAAGCGAGCGTGCAGATGGCCGAGGAGGCCGTCGCCCAGGCAGATCGCCTCAACCAGCCACACCTGCTCGGCCTGGCGCTCGGCATGCGCACGGTACTGCGGTTCCTGTGCGGAGAAGGCTTCGACGATGCCGACCTTCATCGCGCCGTGGAGCTGGAGGACCCGGGCATCTTCACGCCCTTGGTATTTCGGCCATCCGTACAGCGCGCCCTGTTGCTGGAATGGACCGGCCGCCTCGACGAAGCCCACAAGGTACTGGAAGCTGTCCGGCGCCGATGCGGGGAGAAGGGTGAGGAAGGCGAGCTCATATTCATCGCTCAGCACGTGGTGCTGAGCAGCATCTGGCGGGGCGACTTCGTCGAGGCCGGCCTGGTCGCCGAGGACGCCATGGAGCGGGCTCGCCAGCTCGGCGGCGACACCCCGCTGTTCTTGGCACACAGCCTGCGGGCGAATTTGGTCGCGTACGCCGGCCGCGAAGCCGACGCCAGGGAGGCCGCCGAGGAAGCGCTCGAGATCGGCAGGCGCACCGGGGCATTTCGGTTGACCGAGCGGGTCGTCGCCGCACTCGGATTCCTGGAAGTGTCGCTGGGCCGTTACGAGGCCGCGATCGTGACACTGCAGCCGCTGGTGACCAAGTTCGATCCGGCGTCGACACCGACCGAGCTTCCCAATGCCGCGTTTCTGGTGGACGCCATCGACGCCCTGATTCAGGTGGGCCGCGGCGCCGAGGCGGAGCCCCTCATCGACGCCCTCGAGCGCAACGGCGAGCGGCAGGGCCGCGCGTGGATGATGGCCGTCGGCGCCCGTGGCAGAAGCATGCTGCTGGCCGCCCGGGGTGACCTCGACGCCGCCAGCGCGGCCGCAGCGCGCGCGATCGCCGAACATGACCGGCTGCCGATGCCGTTCGAGCGTGCGCGAACGCTGTTGGTGCTGGGCCGATTGCAGCGGCGGCAGCGCAGGAAGGAATTCGCGTCGGCGAGCCTGCAGGAAGCACTGGACATCTTCGAGCGGTTGGACGTCCCGCTGTGGGCCGACCGTGCCCGCGCCGAGCTGGCCCGCGCCAACGTCGGCCCGCGGCAGAGCGGGCAGCTCACGCCGTCGGAGCAACGCGTCGCCGAGCTGGCCGCGTCGGGCATGAAGAACCGCGACGTCGCGACCGCGTTGTTTATCAGCCCGAAGACCGTCGAGGCGAATCTGGCCCGGATCTACCGCAAGTTGGGCATCAAGTCGCGTGCTGAACTCGGCCGTCACATGAGTAAGACGTAAGTTGACCCAGGAATAGGGAAACACCCTATTCCTCAAGGCTCTTGAGCGAATTAGCGTCAACCGGGCGCGTGCAAGTCACGTAATCGGAGGAGAATCGGTGCCCGTCGACCACAATCCCTTGGCAAGTCAGAACCACGCCGCATTGGTGACGACGGCGACCAGCCAACCCGCGTTGCGCACAGGCTTCGCGATGCTGTGGCTGGTCTCGCTGCTCGACCTGACCACGGCCGACCGGGCCGATCGGGTGGTGGCGTTGGGCGGCGCGGCAGCCGCGGGGTGGTTCCTGGTTCGGAGCGGCCGCCGCCGCTAGTCCGAAGTTGCTGCGCCGAGAATGACGAGCCCCTGGTTGAGCTGGGGGT
>DASQCE010000076.1:0-2435 GCA_035634855.1 Mycobacterium sp. | reverse complement strand
CTCACCTGCCGGACACCCAAAAATGCCAAACGACAAGCGCTTTCGCAAAATCAAGTACAGATAAGCTATGCCATGCAACTGCTCCACAGCGACGTCGACATCTCCGTGATCGCACTCTGGCTCGGCCACGAAAGCATCGAGACCACCCAGATCTACCTGAACCCTTGGGAATTGCATCAGACGGGCGCGTTTCCGCAGGTCGCCTGCTGAGCGGGGTGCGGCAATGGTGGCACGGCGTCTGTCCGACACGCCGATCGACCTGCGTTGCTTGAATTGCTCGCCCGTTGGATGCATGATCCTTGCTTTGAGGGGTGGCGTCGATCCGGGGTGGGAGGCGGTGTGGTGCGGGCGGATCTGGCGGGTGCGGCGCATCTGGAGCTGGTCTCCGGGGTGGTGCTCCTGCGGCCGGAAGACGCTGTGCTGGAGGCGATGCTGAGTGGCTGGCGCGCACAGCAGACGGCGCGCGGGCTGTGCGAGGACACCATCGCGCCGCGGGAGCGGCTGGTGCGCCGGTTCGTCGCGTTCACCAACGAGTATCCGTGGCACTGGCTGCCCGGGCACGTGGATGAGTGGACGCAGTCGCTGATGGCCGAATCGCAGCTGGCGCCGTCGACGATCCGCGGCTATCAGACCGATCTGCGGTTGTTCAGCGAGTACCTGTGCGATGCGCGCTACGGCTGGGCTGCTATGTGCGAGAAGCAGTTCGGGCCGGGGGTGCACCCGGTGCCGATCTGCCACGAGTGGAACACGATCGCGCACCTCAATGACTACGAGGGCGACCCAGAAGCACGTCCGTTCACCCGGGCCGAGTTGCAGCGGTTCCTCGACTACGCCGATGACCAGGTTGAGCGCGCGGTGCGGGCGAAACGCAAGGGCGCGCTGGCGGCCTACCGGGATGCGACGTTATTTAAAGTGGTGTATGCCTGGGGCCTAAGGCGCACCGAGACGGCGAAGTTGGACGTTTTTGATTGGGGCCGTAACCCGGCGGCGCCGGAGTTCGGCCGGTTCGGGATGTTGCATGTGCGCTATGGCAAGGCGGTGCGTGGGCAGCCGCCGCGGCGGCGCAATGTGCCGTCGGTGATGGGCTGGGCGGTGGAGGCGGTCGCTGAGTACGTCGACAACATCCGACCTCGCTTCGGCTGCGAGGAGCATCCGGCGATGTGGCTGACCGAACGCGGTGGCCGGATTGCCCCGGCGGAGATCAACGCCCGCTTCGTCGCCTACCGAGACGCGCTCCGGCTGCCGAAAACCCTTACCCCACACAGTCTTCGGCACTCTTGGGTGACACACCTGACCGAGGACGGGGTTGATCGGCGGTTCATTCAGCAGGCCGTTGGGCATCGCTGCGATACTTCCACGGCCATCTACACCCACGTATCCGGGGACTTCATGAACACCGCGCTGCGCAAGGCCCTGGGCCCAGCGTTCGACGACCACCCGTCTGGGCGCCGGAAGGAGAACTGAATGGCGCGCAAACTCGACTACCGGTGGCACCTGCGCCAGGTGATGGCCGCGCGCGGCATGTTCGCCACCACCGACCTGATCGAGCCGTTGGCGCAGCGCGGGATCCACCTGTCCTCCAGCCAGGTCTACCGGCTTGTCGTGGACCGCCCGGAGCGACTGGGCCTGAAGATCCTGATGGCGCTGCTGGACATCCTCGACTGCAGCATGGACGAGCTGATCGAACCAATCGCGGCCGCGGCACCGGCGCGGAAGAAACGTGCCGCCGGCGGCGCCGACACCGGAATCGGTGACCTGCGGCCCAAACGAGCCCGCATCACCGCGACCGAAAACTGACCGTTGCCTGGCGTATTGGCGCCCGCGGTGGTGGCCGATCCGATCGGCGTCATCATCGACCTGGTGCTTGACCGGCAGCCCGGGTTGGACCGCCGCATGGTGACCGGGGTTGTTGAGGCCGTGTCGGGCGGCCGCGCCAAACGGCGCCAGCTGGCCCAGGCCCTGTGGGACCGGCCGGGTGTGCTCGCCGACGGGCGTTCCCCAGCCCCTCGCGCCGTCGGGGACCTGCTGATCGCACTGAACAAGGCTGGCGCAACGGAGATTTCGGCACCGATGTGCGCCGAGTGCGACAAACACCTGCGCACGCTGCAACGCCGCGGTGACGAGTGGTACTGCGGAGTCTGCGGTCCGGTCCGCGAACCGTGCGGCCAGTGTGGACGAATCCGCCCGATCCATACGCGGGACCGCGACGGACAACCACGCTGCGTGGCGTGTCCGCCCGACGGTGGGCGTGACCCGCTCGAGCTCGCGGTCGACGTGATAGCCGCCGCCGACGCGGCCCTGTCGACCGACGTCGCCGCCGCAGCGGTGAGGACGGCGGCCCCCCGGTCCGGGCACCGTCATCAGCTTGCCTGGGCGCTGCAGGACCGGCCCGGCCTGCTCACCGGCGCCGGCGCCGAAGCACCGACACGGTCGGT
>DASQCE010000075.1:0-4660 GCA_035634855.1 Mycobacterium sp. | reverse complement strand
GTCGCGATCGATGACGACCTGGAGGACTCGTTTCTCTGGCTGACGCCCGAGAACGCTGCCAAGCTCGGCCAGATCCTCATCGACGTGGCCGAGTCCGTGAAGCCATCGACGTGACCGAGCAGCCCAGTCAGCCGTACATACGTCACTGTGACGAATAGTGTTGTGGTAGAGGGCGTTCTGCTAGTGCACGGAGCGAGCGAAGAGACCGGCAGCCGCTTGATTCCTAAGCTAAGGCCCGCATCCTTGTCGGCGGCCGCACCCCTTTCCGGAGGTGACGGCTGCGCCGAAGATTTCAACGCAGACCCAGACCTCAGCCATCGTCTCACCACGAGTGTCGCGAACGCGTTCACGACACTCGTGGTGAGACGATGGCTGAGGTCTTGGGTCTGCTTGAAATCTTCGGCGCAGCCGTCACCTCCGGATAGGGGTGCGGCGCGCCGACAAGGATGCGGGGTTCCGTCGTCGGCGCCGAGTCTCGTTACTAGAGTTATCCATGGTAGCCGACTCGCTCTAAACAACGTCTGTTGACCGTCTTTCTGAATGACGACCACCTGGTGCGGGTTCGTCATTGAGGTTGCCGACCTACGATGCGGCGTCTCGGCGGGTTGATCTTGTTCGTGTGCACCGTCAGTGTGACGAGGAACTGATGGGTGCGCGGCACCCCGCTGAAGTCTTGGCGGGCTTGCGGAGTGCCGCGCTGTAGTGCTCGGAGGCACCGATGGTGACGGTAGAGGTCGATCCTGTCCGCGTCGAGTCCCGGCTGGCGGCCGGGGAGATCGGGTGCCCGCGTTGTGGTGATGGGGTGCTGACCGGATGGGGTCATGCTCGTTCTCGATGGATCGACGGGTTGGCGGATTCGCTTCGTCCTCGGCGGGCTCGGTGCCGCAGTTGTCGGGCGACGCACGTGTTGTTGCCGGTGACCGTGTTGCTGCGCAGAGCGTATGCGGCGGAGCGGATTTGGGCCGCGTTGACCGCCCGCTCAAACGGGGAAGGGCATCGCCGGATCGGCGTGAGCCTGGGGGTGCCGGCGGCGACGGTGCGGGGCTGGTTGCGCCGCGCAGCGCAGCGGCTGGAGGCGATGCGGGCGTTGTTCCTCACGGTCGCGGTGACCGCGGGGGTGGACGTGAGGATCCCGGACACCTTTGGCTGTGCGTGGCGGGACGCGCTGGCCGCGGTGGCGACCGCGACCGCGGCGATCAGGTTCCGGTTCGGTGCGGCCGGGTTGCTCGGCGCGGTGACGCCGGCGCGGGTGGCGGCTGCGGCTAGTAGTGGTCGGCTGCTGGCGCCCGGCTGGCCTGGGTTGCCGGATCGCGGCGATGCAACACCAGTCGCCCCTGCCGCTGCGCACGATGATCGGTGATCCTCGCGAAGGCACCTGTCCGGCAACCGATTCGCCGGGCAGGGCCTTCGATTCGAGAGGAGAGCTGTCAGGTGTCATTGGAGGAACACAAGCGCCGGGAGCGGGCGCAGGCGATCGGGCTATTCCGGTATCAGCTGATCTGCCCGGCGCTGGACGAGGGGTTGTCCAGCAAGCAGCGTGGAAAGCTGGTGCGTGAGATCGCCGCCGGTACCCATGCCGACCCGTTCGGCAACCAGGTGCGCATCTCGCGGGAGACGCTGGACCGCTGGATCCGCCGCTACCGGACCGGCGGGTTCGAGGCGCTGGTGCCCGCGCCGCGGCGGCTGGCCGCGCGTACCGACGCGCAGGTGCTGGAGCTGGCGGCGTCGCTGAAGCGGGAAAACCCCATCCGCACCGTCACGCAGGTGGCCCGGATCCTGCGCACCGCCACCGGGTGGGCGCCCTCGGAGTCGACCCTGTTGCGGCATTTCCACCAGCTGGAATTGATGGGCCCAGCCGCCGGCGAGGCCCCGGCGGTGTTCGGTCGGTTCGAGGCCGCCGACCCCAACGAGTTGTGGTGCGGTGACGCGCTGCATGGGCCGCGGGTCGGGGACCGCAAAACCTACGTGTTCGCTTTCCTCGACGACCACTCCCGGCTGGTGCCCGGTTACCGGTTCGGCTTCGCCGAAGACACCGTGCGCCTGGCCGCCGCGTTGCGCCCGGCGCTGGCCGCCCGCGGTGCCCCGGCCGGGATCTACGTGGACAACGGCAGCGCATTCTGTGATGCGTGGTTGTTGCGGGCATGCGCGAAACTCGGAGTGCGGCTGGTGCATTCGGCACCAGGGCGACCCCAAGGCCGGGGAAAGATCGAACGGTTTTTTCGCACCGTGCGCGAACAGTTCCTGGTGGAGGTGACCGACACCAGCAGTGAAGACCTCGCTGCCGCCGGCGTCGACCACGCCACCGCGTTATTGGAGCTCAACCGGCTGTTCGTTGCCTGGGTGGAAACCGAATACCACCGGCGGGTGCATACCGAGACCGGGCAGAGTCCGCTGGCCCGCTGGCAGGCCGGCTGGGAGCGGCTCGGGCGGACCCCGGCGATACCCACCGCCACTGATCTGACCGAAGCGTTCCTCTGGAGCGAGTGGCGCAGCGTCACCAAGACCGCCACCGTATCGCTGCACGCCAACACCTACCAGGTCGACTCGACCCTGGTCGGGCGGCGGGTGGAGCTGGTGTTCTCCCCGTTCGACCTGGAAACCGTCGAAGTCCGCTACCGCGACAAGTCGTATGGGAAAGCCCTGCCGCACACCATCTCCCGCCACGCCCACCCAAAGGCCCGACCCGAAACCCCCGAACCCGAGCCGCCAGCCGCGACCGGGATCGACTACTTGGCGCTGACCGCGGCCGCCCACCACCAACAGCTGCGCCGCGACGAACGTATCGGCTATCACGCCCTCTACGGTGACAATGGCCAGATCCCCGGCCAGCTCAGCATCGACGACGTTGTTGGCCTCGACACAGAAGGTGGGGTGTCGTCGTGAGTATCCAACGGCTGCAATCACATTGGGGATTCACCCGGATGCCGTTCGGGCGCGACCTGGCACCAGCCATGCTGCACCGCCATGCCAGCCACGGCGAGGCCGTCGCCCGCATCACCTGGTGTGTGGACCAACGCGCGATCGGGGTGATCACCGGCGAGGTCGGCGCCGGCAAGACCGTAGCCGTGCGCGCAGCCAGCGCCAACCTGGATCCGTCCCGGCACGTGTTCATCTACCTGGCCAACCCCACCATCGGGGTGCGCGGCATGCTCACCCACATCGTGGCCACGCTCGGGCACACCCCCGCCTACCACAAATCCGCCCTGGCCCCCCAAGCCGCCGAAGCGCTGGCCACCGAGCACGCCGAACGGGGCCGCAACCCCGTCCTCGTGGTCGACGAAGCCCACCTGCTGGACAATCATCAGCTCGAAGCGATCCGGCTGTTGACCAACCACGACATGGACTCCGGATCCCCGTTCGCGGTCATCCTGGTCGGCCAACCCACCCTGCGCCAGCGGCTCCGGCTGGGTGTGCTCGCCGCGCTGGATCAGCGCATCGCGATGCGCTACTCCATCGCCGGGATGAGCGCCGCCGACACCGCCGACTACATCGGTCATCACTGCAAAATCGCCGGACGCGCCGACACCCTATTCTCCGACGACGCGATCGGGCTGATCCATAACGCCTCGCGCGGGCACCCCCGCGCGGTCAATAACCACGCACTACATGCACTGACCGCCGCGTTCGCCGCCGATCACGCGATAGTCGACGAAAAGGCCGCTCGCATCGCGATCAGTGAAACCGCCGCGGACTGAACCCGATTCGCGTCAACCCGACCAGCACCGCATCAACACGACGGGCACCCCGTCACCACGCCCACCACGGCCCCGCTCATCACACCGAGCGGGGCCGTTCTCACATCCAGATCCTCATCAACCCCGATGACGCCATCATCGTCATCTTCAGTGACGGGCAACAGGCAGGCGACAATTCGCAGGGCAGTCGCCACTTGCATTAGTTCTCACTTTCAGCGCGCTCGTCGAGCAACTCGGTCGGCCTGACGGCTCGACGCCGTGCTCACACCCACCACACCGGGCACCTAACCCATTTCACTGCAAATACCGTGCCAACATGCAAGGCACCCTTACCGTCCGGTAGGCCCCCACCGCTGACGACGGTTCCGAGTCCAGGCTGGCGCGCCTACGTTTGGAGTGCCGTACCGGGCTCGGCGTCGTCGTTACCCTCACCCGCACTGGTCGGGCTGGTCGATGACCTGACCGTACGGCCCGGTCTCGTACTCAACAAACCACCGCTTCGTCCGTCCGTCGTCGGACCCCGTGCTTGTCACAACATCAACGCGTATCGGCCATTCGCCCGCAGCGGCCAGCGCGCGGATGACACTCTCGCGGATGACGCGCCGCACCTCACCCTCACCCGTTTCTACGGGCAGCAGTATCGACATGTAGCCGGTGCGGAACGCCGGCGGGTCGGCCATGAGATCATTGTTCCCTCCGTGTGCTAGCGCGGCCGTTCAGCAGCCTGCAGTGCTCGGCAAGCGCGGGCCGGTAGGTGACTTCGCTGCAATGGCACCGCCAAGTGATGTGCCGACCACTTCCGCTCGTGGTCAGCTGATGACCCGTCCTCCCCGTCGCTGGCTGTTGACCGGTAAGCACAGATTCCAGCTGGTGGGGAAGCATGGATGGGTGTCAGCCGTGACGACATGGGCTTCGCTGGAGCGCAATTCTGGAAACGGTCCACGAAACAGGGCCAGCGAAGGAGT